>NZ_CACSJV010000042.1:0-33291 GCF_902706105.1 Curtobacterium sp. 18060
CCCCACCCCGCCCCGTAGATCAGGACGGCGTTCAACAGCCCGTTCGCGACGAACCCGATGGTCGCGACGACGAGCGGGGTCTTCGTGTCCTGCAGCCCGCGCAGCAGCCCGGTCGAGGCGGTGACGACCAGGATCCCGGGCAGCCCGATGAGCGACACCGTCAGGTACGCGGTCGCCGCCGCCGAGACGTCGGGCGACGCACCGAACAGGTCGACGAGCGGCCCGGCGAGCGGCCACCCGACGAGCGCGAGGACCACTCCCAGCACGAGCGCGAGCCACATCCCGTCGATGCCGGCGTGGACTGCGCCGCGACGGTCACCACCGCCGAGCGCGCGCGCCACGGCCGGAGTCGTCGAGTACGCCAGGAACACCAGCAGCCCGGTCACCGTCGACAGCACGGCACTCGCGAGTCCGACGGCCGCCAGGGGTGTCGCACCGAGGTGGCCGACGAGTGCGGTGTCGGTGAGCAGGAAGAGCGGCTCGACCACGAGCGCGCCGAGCGCGGGTACCGCCAGCCGCACGATGTCGCGATCGACCGCACGCCGTTCGCTGGTCAATGCGGGTCGCGTCGGTCGGGGCACCGGCCCATTCTGGCGGCGATGCGGACCCGTCGTGTCGGCAAGCGAGGTGAGTGTGGCCGCAGGGCGGGCAGGGGGCCTACCGTCGCGAGGAGTCCTGGTGTCGGACGCTGTTCGCGAATAGAATAAAATAAATACGATTCGGAGGCCCCGATGGTCGAGACAGCACCGTCCCCGTTCACACCGGGCTACGGCAGGAAGCCTGTCATCTTCGGCGGGCACAGGGAAGAGCTCACGGATCTCCGTGCCGTGTTCGACACGCTCGACTTCGGCGAGAACCATTCCGTCCTCGTCTCTGGACTGCGTGGTGCTGGCAAGACCTCGTTCATGACGACCCTCGAAGATCATGCCCGTGACGCTGGTTGGCTGGTCATCAGCGATGACGCCAGTGCGGGGCTCATGGGACGGGTGATGGACTCAACCATCCCTACCCTCATCAACGACATGACCCCGGCGAGTCGAGCGCGACTGACCTCGTTCGGGGTATGGGAGTTCAGCGCGGACATCGAGTACGTGAATCGGCACCGCAGTGTGAAGCCGCAGCTGCGCTCCGACCTCACCGCCCTTTCTTCTGCGCTCGGAACGAGCGGGGGCATCCTCATCACCATCGACGAGGTGTCCTCCGGCAAGGTCCGTCTCCGTGAACTGAGCCGTTTCGCTCTGCAGATCTCGCACGCACTCCGTGACGGTGCGCAGATCATGGTCGTGTTCGCCGGGGTGAAGGTGAGCCTCGACGCACTTCTCGCAGAAGAGCACACCACCTTCTTGCGACGCTCACGCGAGGTGGAGTTCGAGCGCCTGACCGCACCGGAGACGCGGCGGGTGTTCGCCGAGACAGCGCGCGTCGGTGGTCGGCGCGTAGAAGATGAAGCGCTCACCAAGCTCGTCTCCCTCTCCCAGGGCTACCCCTACCTTGTGCAGCTCGCTGGCGACTACGCGTGGCGGAACAACTCCACAGCACCCACCATCACCCTCGCCGACGCCAGCGTCGCCCACGACAAAGCCATCAGGGCGGTCGAGAGTCGAGTCATCAGCCGTGTCTACGGCGACCTCTCCGATGTCGATCAGAAATTCCTTGACGCAATGGCCCAGGACGACGACCGCACGAAAGTCGCCGACATCGTCAAGCGCATGGGCGTGTCCGATGCGTACGTGCAGGTCTACAAGAAGCGCCTCATCGACAGTGGGTACGTCCACGCAGCCGGACACGGGTACGTGCAGTTCTCCCTGCCTTACCTCGGCGCCTACATCCGCCGCCAGCTTGCTGCCGAAGCACGCGACGGCGGTGGCAGCGGCGGGTGGGACGCCTATCCGGCGCCTGACTTGCCCTCGTGAGCAGACAGGGCACGGCCAGCGGCGTCGTTCCGTTCCGCGCGTGACGCGGGATCTCCGACCCGCGCCGTGACGGACGGGAGGCCCGTGGCGGCGTTGCCACGGGCCTCCCGTCCGGTGGTCCCACGTCGTCAGGCCGGACGCGCGTTCCGGCCGACCGATCGCGTCAGTCGGCGCGTGGTTCGGCGGGGACACCGCCGGTGGCGGCGTGCGCGTCTTCGGAGGCGACGGGCGTCGCCTCGTCGGTGCCGCGCGCCCGCCCGATCAGGTCCATCAGGTGGTAGACGACGATCGCGGCGATGGTGCCGAGGATGATGCCGCCGAAGCTCGCCTGGCCGAACGCGAACGTGAAGTCCGCGATGCCGATGATGAGCGCGATGCCAGCGGTCAGCTGGTTCTTCGGCTTCGAGAAGTCGACCCGGTTCTCGACCCAGATCCGGATGCCGATGACACCGATCAGCCCGTACAGGGCGGTGGTCGCGCCGCCGAGCACGCCGGCGGGGACGGAGGAGATGACCGCACCGATCTTCGGGGAGAGGCCGAGCAGGACGGCGGCGATCGCGGCGACCCAGTACGCGGCGGTGGAGAAGACGCGGGTGGCGGCCATGACGCCGATGTTCTCGCCGTAGGTGGTGGTGGCGGAGCCGCCCCCGGCACCGGCGAGCACGGTGGAGATGCCGTCGGCGAAGAGCGCCCGGCCGGTGAGGGGCGTGAGGTCGCGGCCGGTGAGCTGTCCGACACCCTTCACGTGGCCGACGTTCTCGGCGACGAGCGCCAGCACGACCGGCACGAACGCCAGGTAGATCGCGAGCTGCGACGGGTCGAACGCGGGAGCGGTGAACGTCGGCAGGCCGATCCAGGCGGCATCGCCGACCTTCGAGTAGTCGACCTGGCCGCCGATCAGAGCCGCCACGTAGCCGACGAGCACGCCGATGACGATGGACAGGCGACCGATCAGCCCCTTGAACAGGACGGTGACCAGGATGATCGCGGCGAGGGTGATGACCGCGACGACCGGGGCTGCCGTGAAGTTGTCCTTCGCCGCCGGAGCCAAGTTGAACCCGATCAGGGCGACGATCGCGCCGGACACCACCGGCGGCATCAGGCGATCGATCCAGCCGGCGCCGGCCAGGTGCACCACGAGCCCGACGATCGCCAGGAGCGCACCGACGACGATGATGCCCGACAGGGCGAGGGGGATGCCGCCGATCTTGGTGGCAGCACCGATCGGTGCGATGAAGGCGAACGACGACCCGAGGTAGCTCGGCAGCCGGTTGCCGGTGATGAGCAGGAACAGGATCGTGCCGATGCCGCTGAACAGCAGGGTCGTCGACGGCGGGAAGCCCGTCAGCAGCGGCACCAGGAAGGTGGCGCCGAACATCGCGACGACGTGCTGCACGCCGAGACCGATCGTCCGGCCCCAGGTCAGTCGCTCGTCCGGTGCCACGATCGTCGTCGCGGAGACGGTCTTGCCGTCGCCGTGCAGCTTCCACGGAAGTCCCATGCGATGACCGTACCGGCAGCCGTGGGCCCGTGACGTCCCGCGGTTCCCACCTGTGGACAACATGTATATGGTGTGTGGAGTACCACCGGAGGAGCACCATGCCGCAGTCGTCCCCGTCCATCTCCCCAGCACGTCGCGCCCTGGCGACCGTCGCCATCGCGGCGGTCGCGCTGTCGCCCGTCGTGGCTGCCACCTCGGCCAGCGCCGCGAACGGGTCCAGTGCCGCTGCGACGCGGCAGACACCGCGGGCCGACTTCACCGCCGGCGTGCGGTCGATCGACCACGGACTGGGTGTCGTCACACTCGTCGGGACCGGGCCGGCCGGGGGCAGCGTGGGCATCACGGGCGACGGCGTCGAGACCACGTGGACCGAGGCCGGCCGTGACGGGGCCTGGAACACCCCGGTCCGGGTGCGATCGGGCGAACGCGTGCTGCACGTCACCTCGCAGGTGACCGGACGACAGGTCGACGTCCCGGTGGACGTCCTCGTGCTCACCCCGCCGGAGATGCTCGCCACCGTCGACGGCCTCGCCCGCGCGATCACCCTCGACGGCTCCGGGTACCCCAGGGTCCACATCGTGATCAAGGACGACGGGGAGACCGTCGGCGAGACCGATGCGGATGCGGACGGTGCCTGGTCCGCCACCCTGCGGGACCTGGCCTTCGGCGACCACCACATCGAGGCGTGGCAGTACTTCGACGGCACGCACAACGGCGGTGTCGACGACGTGTACACGGTCTCGGGTGCGGCGATCGTGTCCACCGCGACCGCTTCGCGTGAGACGGAACGGGTGTCGATCGCCGGACGGGCACCGGTCGGGACGACGCTGCGGTTCGCGGACGCCGACGGGCCGGTCCTCGACCCCGACGGCCGCCCGGTGACGGCGACGACCGCGGCGGACACCTCGTGGTCCGTCGAGCTGCCCATCCCGGCCACGGCCCGCTTCTACTCCGTCACCGTGACGACCTTCGACGGCGCGACCGAGCTCGGCGCGACCGAAGCACGGGTCACGATCCCCCTCGCACTCACCGGCACGGTCGACGTCCTCGCCGACGGGTCCGTCCGGCTCGCGGGCACCGGCGAGATCGGTGGGGTCGTCGCGCTCGAGGCCGAGGACGGCACCGCGATCGAGAGCGCCGACGGACACCCGATCGCGACGTCGATCGGACGCGGCTGGGAACTCACGGTCCCGCGCACGCTGCTGCCGGGCGACGTGGTCATCGCGCGACAGCGGGTGGACGGCGTCGAACAGGGCGCGCTCCGCCTGGTGCTGCCGAAGCTCCCGGTCCACCCGACGCCGCGGCCGGAGCCCGGCCAGGGCCCCGGTCACGGCACGGGCTCCAGGCCCGAGGTGTCCACCGGTACCCACCCGATGGCGCAGCACGCGGCAGCGGGCCGGATCACCGTCGTCTCGGCGAAGCAACTGGCGTACACGGGAACCGACCCCAGCGTGCCCGTACGGATCGCCGCTGCACTCCTGGCGTCCGGCCTCGGGGGCTCGTCGTGGCCCGCCGGTTGCGTGGTCGCGCAGCCCACCGCGACTGACTCCGCTCGAACATGGCGTCGGTGGCTATCGTGGACGGCATGACCGACGTCGCACGTGCCTCCGGCATCCACACTGACGAACTCGACCCCGCGGTGCGCCCCCAGGACGACCTGTACCGCCACGTGAACGGCACCTGGATCGCCGAGACGCCGATCCCCGACGACAAGGCCCGCTACGGCTCGTTCACGGTGCTGGCCGAGGCCGCCGAACTCGCCGTCCGCGCGATCATCGAGCGCTCGCAGCAGGCCGCCCCCGGCACCGAGGAGCGCAAGGTCGGTGACCTCTTCTCGTCCTTCACCGACGAAGCACGGCTCGAAGAGCTCGCCACCGCGCCGATCGAGCCGCTGCTCGCCGAGATCACGGCCATCGAGTCCGTGCCCGAGCTCATCGCCACCGTCGGACGCTTCGAGCGCCTGGGGCTGCCGAGCTTCCTGCAGCTCTTCGTCGACAACGACCCGGGCGACCCCGAGTCCTACGTCGTGTTCCTCGAGCAGTCCGGCCTCGGTCTGCCCGACGAGTCCTACTACCGTGAAGAGCGCTTCGCCGACATCCGGACGAAGTACCGCGAGTTCGTCGCGGCGATGTTCCCGCTCGCCGGGTTCGAGGACGGCGGCGACCGCACCGAGCACGTCATCGCGCTCGAGACGGCCCTGGCGTCGAAGCACTGGGACAACGTCACCACCCGCGACAGCCAGAAGACCTACAACAAGCTGCCCTGGGCCGAGGTCGCGGCGCTCGCCGAGGGCATCGACCTGCAGACGTGGTGGGAGGCCATCGACGCACCGGCCGGCGCGTTCGAGACGGTCGTGGTCCGCGAGCCGTCGTTCATCACGGGCCTTGCCGAGCTCCTGCGCGACCAGCCGCTCGAGGTCTGGAAGGACTGGCTGCGCTGGCAGGTCATCCGTGGCTCGGCCGCGTACCTGACGAGCGCGTTCTCGGCCACGAACTTCTCGTTCTACGGCACCGCCCTCACCGGGGCGCCGAAGCAGCGCGAGCGCTGGAAGCGCGGCGTCTCCCTGGTGGAGGGCGCGATGGGCGAGGCCGTCGGCCGGATCTACGTGCAGGAGCACTTCGACGAGACCTCGAAGGCCACGATGGACGACCTCGTCGCCAACCTGGTCGAGGCGTACCGGCAGAGCATCACGGCGCTCGACTGGATGACCGACGAGACCCGTGCGCGTGCTCTCGACAAGCTCGACAAGTTCACGCCGAAGATCGGGTACCCGGTCAAGTGGCGCGACTACTCGGCGCTGCCGGTCGTACCCGACGACCTCGTCGCGAACGTCCGCGCCGTCGCGTCGTTCCAGGTCGACCGCGAGCTCGGCAAGATCGGCAAGCCGATCGACCGCGACGAGTGGTTCATGACCCCGCAGACGATCAACGCGTACTACAACCCCGGTTTCAACGAGATCGTGTTCCCCGCGGCGATCCTGCAGTTCCCGTTCTTCGACGCCGACCGCGACGCCGCCGCCAACTACGGGGCGATCGGTGCCGTCATCGGCCACGAGATCGGGCACGGCTTCGACGACCAGGGCTCGCAGTACGACGGCGACGGCAAGCTCGAGAACTGGTGGACCGAGGCGGACCGCACGGCGTTCGAGGAGCGCACGAAGGCCCTCATCGCCCAGTACGACGCGCTCGTCCCGACCGAGGTGCCGGACGGCCACGTCAACGGTGCCCTGACGATCGGCGAGAACATCGGCGACCTCGGTGGCCTGTCGATCGCGTGGAAGGCGTACCTGCTGTCGCTCGACGGTCAGGAGCCCCCGGTCGTCGACGGCCTGACCGGTGCCGAGCGGTTCTTCCTGAGCTGGGCGCAGGCGTGGCAGATGGCGATCCGTCCGGAGGAAGCCGCGCGCCTGCTGTCGATCGACCCGCACTCGCCGAACGAGTTCCGGTGCAACCAGGTCGTCCGCAACATCGACGGCTACTACGACACGTTCGGCGTGACCGAGAAGGACGCGATGTACCTCGACCCCGCCGAGCGCGTCGCGATCTGGTGATGGTGGAGCCGGACGCGGCTCGGTCGTCACGCCGTCGGCGGCCGGAGGACCGCTCGGATGGTGGCGGTCGGGCCCGCGGTCGGCACAGCGGTCGGCCGGACGACCGCTTCGGCGCCACGACCGAGGCCCTCGGTGCCCTCGCCCTCGACGGCGCCGGCGTCAGCGCCTCGGTGATCGACACCTCGACCGGCAAGGCCCTGCTCGCGATCGACGACACCGTCGTGCAGCCCGTCGCGAGCCTCGGCAGGGTGCTGCTGCTGATCGAGGTCGCGGCACAGCTCGAGGACGGACGCCTGCACGGTGACCGCCTGCAGCGCATGGCGCGGGACACCGCGACCGGCGCCGGCCTGTGGCAGTTCCTGCAGGAGCCGACGATGCAGGTGCCCGACCTGGCGACCCTGGTCGGTGCCACCGGTGACACCTGGGCGATGAACGCACTGTTGTCGACGGTCGGCATCGACGCCGTCCGCGAGCGTGCCGAATCGCTCGGCATCGAACGGACCGCGCTGATCGACCGGGTACGCGACCGTCGTGGTCCGGACGACGCCCCGGACGCCTCGGTGGCCCCGACGGGTGAGCTCGCGTGGGTGATGCGCGGACTGGCGCTCGGGGAGGTCGTGGACGAAGCGGTCTCGAACCGGGTGCTCGGCTGGCTGTCGCTTGCGAGTGACCTGAACCTGGTCGCCGGCTCGTTCGGCCTCGACCCCCTGGCACACCGTGCGCTCGACCACGGGTTGCAGGTCGTCGCGGTCACGGGTTCGAGCACGGGCGTCCGCGCCGAGGCCGGGATCCTCCGCGGCCCGGGGTCGTCGGTCAGCTACGCCGTGACGGTGACGTTCGACGACGCCACGTTGCAGCGGCGCCTCGCGGTCATCGAGGCACTGCGGACCATGGGCACCGAACTGCTCGAGGCAGTGCACGCCCCGGCGCGCCGCTGACCGGGTCGCTCAGTTCCCCTCGGACGTTGCGTCGGGTGGCGGCACGCAGGCCGACTCGGCGGTGAGGCTCAACCCGTCGACGGTGCCGCGGATGCTGGCGGTGGCCGGGTCTGCGCCGGAGGAAGACGACCAGAAGTCGCGGCCCATCGCGCGGTCACTGACCCCGAGGCCCTCGGACGTCCAGAGCGCGGTCACGGCGTCGAACGGTTCCTGGGCGTCGTCGACCACGTCGAACACGGGCACCACGCTGAGCGCCGTCGCCCGGGTGCCGGTCGGGTCGGACGACCCGGACGTCGCGCACTGTTCGGTGCCCGTCGTCACGGTCGCCGGGACCCCGGCGGCGGCTGCTGACCGCTCGAGGAACGCGCGGAGCACGGTGGCGCGGTCGTCGACGTCTGCAGGGACCCACGGGGTCGGCGTGGGACTCGTCGGTGCGTCGCCGTCCGGACCGGCATCCCGCGGCTTGGGTGCGTCGAGGGGGAGCCCGAGCCACCCACTGACCGCGCCGCTGCCCAGGTCGAAGGCGGTCCGCGGTGCGCGGTGTGCATCGGCTGCCTCGTCCGTCGTCGCGGCGAGGGTCTCGGCGACGTCGCCGAGCGGACGCACGCCGATCGACAGGGACGGCCGATCGGCCACTGCCGGGAGGCCGGAAGCGTCGTCGGGGGCCCGCGCCGCGTCTGCGTACGTCGTCCCGGGCGAGTAGTAGAGGCGCTCCACGTGGTGGTCGTCGGCGAGTGTGTCGATCATGCGCATCAGGGCCCGGCCGGGGTGCGTGGCCGTGACGTCGACGGACACGTCGCCGCGGCTCAAGGTCGTCGTCCTCGTCGTACTCGTGTTCGTCGGCTCTGGACCGGTGATCGTCCGCACACGTTTCGCTGCATCGCTGAAGCTGACGTCCCGCACGAGCCCGATCCTCGAACCGGTCGGGGTCATCCACAGCTGTCGCACGAAGGTCCGCGTGCGCAGCCGACCGGCCAGGCCGACGACCCTGCGGTCCATCGGATCGAGGCTGACCGGAGCGGTCTTCCGCGCAGACGGCACGTCGAGTGTCACCTGCAGCGTCGTGCCGGTGACACCGCGCTCGGCCGTCCGCCGGACCCGCTCGGCGACGGCGAGGTCGGCGGTGTCCGCGGTGACCCGGAGCGACGTGAGCCAGTTGTCCGGGTCGTCCTTGGCGTCGAACTGGCGGATCTCGCCCTCGGTCGAGCCCACGCCGGGCAGCCGATCGACGTCCGCGATCAGGTCCGCGAGCGCCGACTCCGACCCGTGCGGCGGCGGTGGCATCGTGCACGCTGCGAGTGCCAGCAGGGCCCCGAGTGTGGTCGCGATCGCTGCCGCGGACCGTGTTCGTCTTCGAGCCCCCATGCCGTGAGTCTAGGAACGGGCCGTCGCAGTGCGGTATCGGTCGCGAGACCCATCGGTGCTCAGCGGAGGACCACGAACGACCGCAACGGCTGCGGGGCGACGTCGTGGACCTCGACGAAGCCACGTGACTCGTAGAACGCGCGCTGACCTGGCTCCGCATCGGTGAGCAGGACCGTCTGGCGGACACCCGCGTACCGCTCGAGGACGGCGTCGAGCAACGCGCCGCCGACGCCGGACCGGTGCGCTTCCGGCACCACGAGCAGGTCCTGGACGTAGACGATCGTCACGCCGTCGGACACCGTGCGGACGAGCCCGAGCAAGCGGTCGTCGTCGTCGCGTGCGGTCAGCACGGTGTGGGAGCCCGCGATCGCCCTGGCGAGGGCGGCGGGGTCCTGCGTGTACGCGGTCCACCCGACGGCGTCGTAGAGGGTGACGAGTTCGTCGGTCCCCGGTCGTTCGTCCCTGATGGCGAAGGTCACCGGTCCATCGTGCACGAGGCCCGAGGCGGCCAGGCCGAGGCCGACACCGCCGCCGGGCCTCCGGTGAACTGCCGGAGGTGCCCTTCGTGGGCATCACGGCGATCCGGCTGCCTGACGAGCCAGCCGTCACCCACCCGCTACGACGTCGCCTGCCCCTCCGGCACGAGCGCCTGCACGGACAGCAGCGACGCATCGGCGGACGAGCACGCCTGGTAGTCGGCGTCCTTCACGAACAGCGACTGCTTGGATCCGGGCGGGTACACACGGAAGCCGTCCGGGGTCTTCGGCGAGCAGTCGGCCTTGGAGTAGTTCCCGGCCTGGACGATCTTGAGCGGCGCCACGGCGGTCTGCCCGGCGGCCAGGGTCACGGTCGGGTGCGGTGAGCTCTTCTCCTGCGTCGCCGCAGCACCGATCTGGGTGCCGTTGCCGCCGCCGACGAACGAGACGCCCGGCCAGCCCTGCAGGGTGCAGGTGGTCGACCCGGTGTTCTGCAGGGCGAGGTGCACGATGACGCTTCCGGCCGCACCGCCGCTGCCCGGCTCGATGCTGGCGGCGAGCGAGGACGCGGCACAGCGACCGCCGGCCGCTGACCCGGACCCTGACGACCCGGACCCCGACGACCCGGACCCGGAGGACCCGGAACCGGTGCCGGCTGACGCCGACGAGCCGGACGACGGGGTCGCGGACGACGACGACGCCGACGAGGACGACGATGCGGACGGCGACGGCGCGGGTGCGGTCACCGTCTCGGTGGCGGAGGGCTCCCCGCCGGAGGCACAACCCGCCAACGCCCCGACTGCGACGAGCCCGGTGACGGCGAGCAGGAACTTCGATCGACTGCTGCGTTGCATGGTGCACAGGCAACCACCACCGGGAGATCGCGGTTCGGTCGGCATCCAGGGACCGCGAGCACACTCCGGAGCAAGGAACCCGAGCAGCGGAGGTCGGACATGACGGGCAAGCACGAACAGGCACGTGGCGACGAGGGCCGCGCGGACGGGGTCGAGACCCGCGCAGGTGCCTTCACGGACAGCGACATCCCCGGCGAGGAGCGCGTCACGACGACGGAACCCGTCGGCGAGTTCGTCGCGAGCGACATCCCGGGCGAGGCCCGCCCGGAGTCGAGCGGACCCGACGGCGAGTACGTCGAGTCGGACATCCCCGGCGAGGCCGAACCGACGCAGGACGGCGAGACCGGTCACTACGTCGACAAGGACCAGGCCTGACGACTAGTCGATGCGCTCCTCCGCCACCAGGCGGCGGAGCGTCTCCACGCCCGCTGGCGGGCAGCGACCGGCGTCCGCCGAGGTGACCCACTCGACCTCGTCCACCTCGGCCGAGGCGACGGGCGTGGCGGAGTCCAACGGGCCTCCTGGTCGGACCAGGAACAGGGTCATCGCGACCATCGTGCCTGGCGCCTGCCCGTGGGCCGGCTCGAGGACGACGCCGAACGGGTCGACGTCGTCGGCGGTCACCCGCAGGCCGGTCTCCTCGTGGGCTTCGCGGATGGCGGCGTCGAGGTCGGTCTCGTGCGGCTCGGCCTTGCCGCCGGGCAGGTAGAGCACGTGGCGTGCTCGCGCACGCACCATCAGGACGCGTCGGTCCCGCACCAGCAGGAGCGCGCTGACCCGCAGCGTGGGTGGCTGGGTCGTGTCGGACGGGAGGCTCAGCTCGCGTCCGCCTCGTCGGCGCGCTTCGAGATGGTCGGGTCCAAGGCGGTGCGGTCGGCGAGCGGGACGACGGGCGCCGGCAGCTCTGCCTCGGGCTCGGGTCGCACGCCGAACAGGGCGTCGATGGCCCCGACGAACTCCTCGCCACGGCCGGCGCGGCCGAGCTCGCGGGCCCGGACCGACGGGCGGTGCAGCAGGACGCCGACCAGGTGCCGGAGGGCCCGCTCGGTGTGCTCGGCGGACTCGCCGTCGGCGTCACCGCGGCGCTTCGCGCGGTCGATCTCGTCGTCGAGGATGTCGAACACGTGCTTGCGGAAGGCGACGAGAGCCGGGGTGGTGGACTGCTCGAGCGCCTGTGCTCGGAAGCGGGACACAGCGTCGTCGACCATCGCGCGGGCCTCGGACTCGGCGTTCAGCTCGGAGATCGGGGCGTGCAGGCTGATGGTCTCGAGGTCGAGCAGCTCGACGCCGTCCACACCGGCAGCGGCCGGGTCGACGTTGCGGGGGAGTCCGAGGTCGATGACGATGCGGCGGATGCCGTCGTCGAGGTCGGCCGGTGCGACGACCGGGAGCTCGCTCGACGTGCAGGTGATCACGACGTCGCTGGTGCCGATCGCGTGGCGCAGGTCACGGGCGGCGACGAGCTCGTGCTTCGCGGCGAACCAGGCGGCACGGCCCGAGGGGGAGAACACCTGGATGTGCACGGCGCCGCGGTCGCGCAGGGCCGCGATGGTGGTGGCCGCGTAGCTCCCGGTGCCGATCAGCAGCACGCGGGTGTGTGCCCAGTCGGTGACGCGCGACGACGCGAGCTGCAGGCCGAGGCGCACGAGCGAACGACCGGCGGCACCGATCCGGGTGCGGGTCTTGACGCCGCGCGAGGTGTGGGCGGCTTCCTGGAACAGCCGCTCGAGGTCCGAGGTGGTGGTGCCGTTGCTCCGGGCGTCCTCGAGCGAGCGGCGGACCTGGCCGGAGATCTCGGTCTCACCGACGACGACGGACTCGAGTCCGCTCGACACGGCGAACAGGTGCTGCACGACGTCCTTGCCGCCGAGCACGTTGACCGAATCACGCAGTTCGGTGGCGTCCAGGTCGCTCGCAGCGGCAACGGCCTGCACGGTGGCGGCGACGGCGGAGTCGCGGTCGTCGCCGGCGATGTCGAGGTATGCCTCGAAACGGTTGCAGGTGGCGAGGACGACGGCGCCGTCCAGGACGTCGGAATCCGTCACGAGGTGGCCTGCTGCGGCCGGGGCAGCGATGCTCAGTCGCTCCAAGAGGTCGAAGCTGGCGTTGCGATGCGACGCCGTGAGACAGATGAGCACGTAGCCAATGGTAACGCGCTCGATGGGACAATCATCCGGTGACCGACGCGACGACCACATCCCTCCCCGACTCCCACCCCCTGGCATCAGGGCGGACGAGCGGGTCCCGCCTCGTCCGGGCCCTGCGGGGTGACCGTCCGGAGACGCTGCCGGTGTGGTTCATGCGGCAGGCCGGTCGGTCGTTGCCCGAGTACCGCGAGCTCCGGGTGGGCACGGCCATGCTCGACGCGTGCCTCGACCCCGAGATGGCGTCGGAGATCACGCTGCAGCCCGTCCGCCGGCACGGGGTGGATGCCGGCATCTTCTTCAGCGACATCGTCGTGCCGATCAAGCTCGCGGGCGTGGACGTCGAGATCGTCCCCGGTCGCGGCCCCGTGCTCGGCTCACCGATCCGCACCGCGGCGGACGTCGACGCCCTCGAGCCGCTGGACCCGGCGGCCCTCGAGCCGATCCGGCAGGCGGTCGCCCGCACGGTCGAGCAGCTCGGCGACACCCCGCTGATCGGATTCGCAGGCGCACCCTTCACGCTCGCCGCGTACCTGGTCGAGGGCGGCCCGTCGAAGGACCACATCCGCGCACGGACCCTCATGCACGCGGAGCCGGAGACCTGGTCGCGGCTGCTGGCCTGGGCGGCCGAGGTGTCGGGGGCGTTCCTCCGGGCCCAGGTGCTCGCCGGGGCCTCGGCCGCACAGCTCTTCGACTCGTGGGTCGGGTCCCTGTCGCGCGCCGACTACGTCCGGTACGTCGCACCGCACTCGGCGCAGGCGCTGTCCCACGTGACCGACCTGGGCGTGCCGCGCATCCACTTCGGCGTCGGCAGCGGCGAGGTCCTCGCCGACATGACCACGCTCGGCACCGACACGGTCGGTGTCGACGCGGTCGGGGTCGACTGGCGGCTCCCGCTCGACGAGGCCGTCCGCCGCGTCGGCACCGGCGTCAGCGTGCAGGGCAACATCGACCCGGCGATGCTCGCGGCCCCGTGGGAGGTCCTCGAAGCGCACGTGCGCGAGGTCGTCCGCCGCGGTGGCGCCGCCCGCGCCCACGTCGTGAACCTCGGCCACGGTGTGCCGCCCGAGACCGACCCGACGGTGCTGACGCGCGTCGTCGAGCTGGTCCACTCGCTCGGTGACGGGTCTGCCGCGTGACCGACGTCGTCGTGGTCGGCGGCGGGATCGCCGGACTCGTCACGGCCCGTGACCTGGCGAAGGGCGGCGCGGACGTCGTGCTCGTCGAGTCTTCCGGCGTGCTGGGCGGCATGATCCGGCGGCACACGGTCGGCGGCCTCGACCTCGACATGGCGGCAGACTCGTTCGCGACCCGCACGGACGCCGTCGGCCGCCTGGCGATCGAACTCGGGCTCGGCAACGACGTCGTCGCCCCGGACCCGCGCGGTGCCTGGTTGATGACCCGTGACGGCCGGACGTCGCCGATCCCCGCGACGGGGCTCCTCGGCATCCCGAGCACCCCGATGGCCGCCGACGTGCTCGCCGTGGTCGGGCAGAAGGGCGGGCTCCGTGCACAGATGGACTCGCTGCTGCCCGGACCGGTCGGCGCCAAGGCGGAGTCCCTGGGTGAACTCGTCCGGCGGCGCATGGGGGAGCGGGTCCTCGACGACCTGGTCGTCCCGATCGCCGGCGGGGTGCACTCCACCCACCCGGACCAGCTCGACCCGGAGCGGGTGGCTCCCGGCCTCCGTGCGGCACTGCTCCGCGAGGGCTCGCTGGCCCGCGCGGTCCTGGCACTCCGGGCCCGCGCGGCCGCCGGTACCCCGGTGCAGGGAATCCGCGGCGGGATCGTCCGGCTCGTGGACGAACTCGTCGCCGACATGGAGACCTACCGCGTCGACGTCCGGCTGCACACCCGGGCGACCCGGATCGAGGCGCACGCGGTCGAGGTCGTCTCCGCCGACGGCACGGTCGAACGCCTGCCCGCGCAGCACACCCTGTCGTCGGTGCCCGATCCCGAGCGCACCGCGGCGTCGGACCGGACCGGGATCGAGCTCGTCACGCTCGTCGTCGACCAGCCCGAGCTCGACGCAGCCCCCCGCGGGACCGGGATGCTCGTGCACCCGGACGCGCAGGCCGTGTCGGCGAAGGCCCTGACGCACGCGACGGTGAAGTGGCCGTGGCTCGCCGAGGCGGCTGCCGGCCGCCACGTGCTGCGCCTGAGCTACGCGATGCCCGCCGAAGCGACCAGCGCGCACGGCGCGAGCGGTCCCGACGACGCGGCCACGAGCCTCCCGGTCGACCCGGACGGACCCGTCGGCACCCGAGCGCTGCACGACGCGGCCACGCTGCTCGGCGTCCCCCTGACGGCGACGCACGTCGTGGGCGCTGCGCGCGTCCGCTGGCACGGTCCGGACCTGACCGCTGCCGGCCTCGGAGCAGGCGTCATCGGCATCGGTGAGGTCGCGACCGGACGGGGCCTGGCCGGGATCATCGCGGCCGCCCGCACCGCCGCTGGACAGATCCTGGATTCCTGAGCGGACCCCAGACCGCCCGGGGGCTACTGTTGGTGAGACCGTCGGACGTATTCCGTTCGGCGCATGACCACCGCACACTGAACCAACGGAGGAATCGCACATGCGCGGAAAGCTCCTGTTCGTCGCCGGCGCCGCACTCGGGTACGTCCTGGGATCGCGAGCCGGACGGGCGCGGTACGAGCAGATCAAGACCGTCAGCGGCAAGGTCTGGAACAGCAACGGCGTCCAGAAGGGCGTGCACGTCGCCGAGGACTTCATCGCCGACAAGACCCCGGACGTCGCCGAGTTCATCGGTGAGACGACCAAGAAGGCCGTCCGCAAGGTCGGCCAGAAGAAGGACACCACCACCTCATGACCGACACCCGCGACCGCAAGTCGCGTTCGCTGTTCGGTCTGGTGGGCGACGTCCCGAAGCTCGTCAAGGGCCTGGTCAAGGGTGAGATCGACCTGCTCAAGGCCGAGATGCTCACGAAGGCCAAGATCTTCGGGCTCGCCGCGGGGCTGCTGGTCGGTGCACTCGTCATCGTGCTCTACGCGATCGGCGTGCTCCTGACCGCCGCCGTGATGGGCCTGGCGACCGTGATGCCGGCCTGGCTCGCAGCGATCGTGATCGCCGTGGTGATGCTGATCGTCGCCGCCATCCTCGGGTGGATCGGCTGGAAGCGCCTGAAGAAGGGCCTCCCGATCACGCCGAAGCGCACGATCGACAGCGTCAAGAACGACATCAACGCGGTGAAGGGAATGGGCAAGAAGCCCACTCCGCCGAGCCAGTACGGCAGCCGCAAGCCGGACGTCGGCGGCCGGTTCTGAGCCCCGACAGCCGCACCACCGACGGAGGAACCGTGACCGATCCGCACGACGATCTCGCAGACCGCGTCGCCGCGACCCGCGCCCAGCTGTTCGACACCCTCGACGCGATCGAGGACAAGCTCAACGTGCCGAAGCAGATCGGCATCGCGGCGTCGAAGGTCAAGCGCGGCATCGACGAGAAGCCGGTCCCGTACCTGGCTGGCCTCGCAGCCGGAGTAGCGGTGGTCGGGGGTATCGTCGTGATGGTGCTCCGACGGCGGTAGACCGCCCGAGCGCGGTCCACCGGGTGCGGGGCGGCCACAACCCTGGCAACCGATAGGACAAGGACCCATGAGTTCCGACGCGCCCACTCCTGCATCCGCGCACACCTCTCCGCACGAGACCGACCCCGCGACCGGGATCGATCCCAACCTCATGACGGCGTACGCCCTCTGGGCCGTGTTCCGCAGGCCGCTCGGCCCGGTCCACCGCGTCGGTGACGACGCCGTGGCCGAGCTCGACGCCGTGGTCGCGTCCGCCGCCGAGCGCGGGGTGACCGTCCGTGGCTTCTACGACGTCTCCGGCTTCCGTGCCGACGCCGACGTCATGATCTGGCTGCACGGCGACGACGCGCAGGTCATCCAGGCCGTGCTGCGCGAGATCCGCCGCACCGGGCTGTTCCAGGACACCGAGCCGGTGTGGCACGTCATGGCGATGCACCGCGAAGCCGAGTTCAACAAGCGGCACACGCCCGCGTTCCTCCGTGGCAAGGACCCCGAGGCGTGGATCACGGTGTACCCCTTCGTCCGCTCCTTCGAGTGGTACCTCCTGCCCGAGGACGAGCGCTCGAAGATGCTGCGCGACCACGGGATCGCTGGTGCCAAGTACCGCCGCGTCCTGACGAACACCATCGCCACCTTCGCCCTGAGCGACTACGAGTGGATCCTGCCGCTCGAGAGCCCCGAGCTCGTCGACCTCGTCGACCTCATGCGCGACCTCCGGGCCACCGAGGCCCGTCTGCACGTGCGCGAAGAGGTCCCCTTCTTCACGGGTCGTCGCGTGACGACCGCCGAACTCCCGGAGGTGCTGTCATGACCGACACCAGCCTGATCACGAACGGTCAGCCCGTCCTCGCCGCCACCCCCGCGGCCGCTTCCGGCCCGGAGCACGTCGAGGTCCCGACCGCGTACGACGCGATCCTGCTCGCCGGCTTCGGTGGCCCCGAGGGCCAGGACGACGTCATCCCCTTCCTGCGCAACGTCACCCGCGGCCGCGGCATCCCGGACGAGCGGCTCGAAGAGGTCGCGCACCACTACCGGCACTTCGGCGGCGTGAGCCCGATCAACGCGCAGAACCGCGCGTTGAAGGCGGCGCTCGAGGCCGAGTTGGCCTCGCGTGGCATCGACATGCCGGTGCTCTGGGGCAACCGCAACTGGGAGCCCTACCTCGAGCAGGCCTTCACCGAAGCCGCCGACAAGGGCTACAACAAGCTCATCGCGATCGCCACGAGCGCCTACTCGTCGTTCTCGAGCTGCCGCCAGTACCGCGAGGACTACGCACGCGTGCTCGACGAGACCGGTCTGCTCGGCACCATCGAGATCGACAAGATCCGGCAGTTCTTCGACCACCCCGGCTTCGTCCGCCCGTTCGTCGACGGCGTCCGTGACGGCATGGCGAAGGCCATCGCCGAGAACGACGGCCTCGAGGTCGCGACCGAGCTGCACGTGCTGTTCTCGACCCACTCGATCCCGTCGACCGACGCTGCGAAGTCCGGCCCGGACTACCGCGGCTTCGACGAGCACGGCGCCTACGAGGCCCAGCACCTCGCCGTCGCGCAGGTCGTCCTCGACCAGGCGTGGGCGGAGCTGCTCGAGCAGCCCGAGCACGCACACCTGCAGGGCACGTCCAAGCCCGCCTGGAAGCTCGTGTACCAGTCGCGCTCCGGTCCCCCGACGCAGCCGTGGCTCGAGCCCGACATCAACGACTACATGAACGAGGAGCTCAAGGGCGGCTCGACCCGCGCCGTGCTCATCGTCCCGCTCGGTTTCGTGAGCGACCACATGGAGGTCATGTGGGACCTCGACGAGGAAGCCACCGAGACCGCGCAGGAGCTCGGCTTCTGGTCGGTCCGCACGCAGACCCCCGGTGTCGACCCGGCCTACGTCTCCGGTCTCGTCGACCTGGTGCTCGAGCGCGTCAACGGCACCCCCACGAGCGAGCGTCCGCACCTGACCGACATCGGTCCCTGGTACGACGTCTGCCGCCCGGGCTGCTGCGAGAACGTCCGCGCCGGCTTCAAGCCCGCCGCCGCCGGCGTCGCCCCGTGACCGACGCACCGACGCCGATCCGGCTGGGCACCCGCGCCAGCCGGCTCGCGGTCGCGCAGTCGCAGGACGTCGCCGACCGCCTGGCAGCGGCGGCCGGTCGTCCGGTCGAGCTCGTCACCGTCACGAGCGAGGGCGACACGAACCGGGCCTCGCTCGCGTCGCTGGGTGGCACCGGCGTGTTCGCCAGCGCCCTGCGTGAAGCCCTGGTCGCCGGCGAGGTCGACGTCCTGGTGCACTCGCTCAAGGACCTGCCGACTGCGCCGTACCCGGGCCTGACGATCGCGGCCGTGCCGAAGCGTGCCGATGCCCGCGACGTCCTCGTCGCACGGAACGGCGCTACGGTCGAGAGCCTGCCCGAGGGTGCGAAGGTCGGCACGGGCTCACCGCGTCGCGTCGCGCAGCTCAAGGCGAAGCGCCCCGACCTGGACGTCATCGACATCCGCGGCAACATCGACACCCGGCTCGGTCGCGTCGACGACGACCTCGACGCCGTCGTGCTCGCCGCCGCCGGGCTCACCCGCATCGACCGCCTGTCGGCCGCCACCGAACTGCTCGACCTCGGTTTCTGGCCGAGCGCTCCGGGGCAGGGCGCACTGGCGATCGAGACCCGTGCTGCTGAGACCGACACGAACCTGCTCGCCGCGCTGCGCAAGATCGAGCACGCCCCGACCCGCCTGACGGTGTCGGCCGAGCGCGAGGTCCTGGCGAAGCTCGAGGCCGGCTGCTCTGCCCCGATCGGTGCGACCGCGGTCGTGGACGCCGAGCTCCTGCTCGTCTCCGCCACCGTCTACAGCCCCGACGGCGCCGAGTACCGCACGTCGTCGCACGCGGCCGTGCTCGAGGGATCCGCGCAGGACCGTCTCGCCGAAGCACTCGAGGTCGGTGGCCGCGTGGCCGCCGAGCTGCTCGAGAACGGTGCCGGCGACCTGGCGGACCTCGCCGACTCGGTGAAGTAGAGCCCGTCACGGACACGCCCGCTCCCGTCGTCGTCATTCCCCGGGGTGGCGCGTGGGGCGAGCGCGTCGCGACGGCGGCTCGGCAGCGCGGGCTCGACCCGCGGGTCGTCCCCCTCATCACGACCGAGCCACCGCTCGACCGCGGCCCGCTCGACCGTGCCGTCGCCCGCTTGGCCGGGTACGCGTGGGTGGTGGTGACCAGTGCGACGGCCGTGACGGTGCTCGCAGAACGCGTGGCGGGCCTCCCGTCCGGTGTCCGCGTTGCGGCGGTCGGTGAGCCGACCGCCCGTGCCGCGCGTGCTGCGGGCTGGGTCGTCGACCTCGTGCCGGAGCAGGCCTCGGCCGCTGCCCTCGTCGAGGCCCTGCCGGACACCGACGGCACCGTGCTCTTCCCGCGCTCCGAGATCGCCGCGCCGACCCTCGTCCACGGGCTGCGGGCCCGCGGCATCGACGTGGACGACGTGGTCGCGTACCGTACCGTGGGGACCGGCGACGAGCCGATCACCCTCGACGCGGTGCCCGACGCGGTGCTCGTGACGAGCGGCAGCGTCGCCCGCGAGATCGCCCGCCAGATGACCCCGCTCGACCCCCGCACCCTCGTGGCCTGCATCGGCCCCGGAACCGCCGCCGACGCGCGCGCGGCCGGACTGCCGGTCCACGTCGTCGGACCCACCCGGTCCGCAGAAGCCCTGCTCGACGCCGTCGTCGAGGCCCTGAACCCCACCGCCCCCGAACAGGAAGGCCACCCGTGACCGGCCGTTTCCCCCAGGTCCGCCCCCGTCGACTCCGCGCCACCCCCGCGATGCGACGGCTCGTCGCCGAGACCCGGCTGCACCCAGCCGAGCTCGTGTTGCCGATGTTCATCCGCGAAGGCGCCACCGACGCCGTCGACATCTCGAGCATGCCGGGCGTGCAGCAGCACTCGCTCGACTCGTTCCGTCGCGCACTCGTCGAGGCCGCGGAGGTCGGGATCGGCGGCGTGAACCTGTTCGGCGTCCCGACCACGAAGGACGCCACCGGTTCCGGCGCGACCGACCCCGACGGCATCCTCAACGTGGCCATCCGCGTGGCGAAGGAAGAGGTCGGTGACGACCTGGTCGTGCAGTCCGACCTGTGCCTCGACGAGTTCACCGACCACGGCCACTGCGGCGTCCTGGCGGCGGACGGCTCCGTCGACAACGACGCGACCCTGCTGCGGTACCGCGACATGGCCGTCGCGCAGGCCGAGGCTGGCGCCGAACTGGTGTGCCTGAGCGGCATGATGGACGGCCAGATCGCCGCCGCGCGTGACGCGCTCGACGTCGCCGGGCACACCGGCACCGCGCTGCTGGCCTACGCGGCCAAGTACGCCTCCGCCTTCTACGGCCCCTTCCGCGAGGCCGTGTCGTCGTCGCTCGTCGGAGACCGGCGGACCTACCAGATCGACGCCGCCAACGGTCGTCAGGGGCTGCGCGAGGTCGCGCTCGACGTCGACGAGGGTGCCGACGTCGTCATGGTGAAGCCGGCGATGAGCTACCTCGACGTGCTCGCCGAGACCGCTGCGACGTCGCCCGTGCCGGTCTGGGCCTACCAGATCTCCGGCGAGTACGCGATGATCACGGCAGCCGCGCAGAACGGCTGGATCGACCGTGACGCCGCCGCGATGGAGTCGCTCATCGGCATCAAGCGTGCCGGCGCCGACGCGATCCTGACCTACTTCGCCGTCGACATCGCGCGGAAGCTCAACCAGGAGGCCGGCCTCCGCACCGCCGGCACCACCGCCGCAGTCGCCGGCGTCGCCTCGACCGGGAAGGCCCCCGAATGACCACGAACGACCAGCTGTTCGGCCGCGCCAAGAACGCGATCCCCGGCGGCGTGAACTCGCCCGTCCGCGCCTACGGTTCGGTGGGCGGCACCCCGCGCTTCCTGGTGTCGGCGAAGGGCGCGTACGTCACCGACGCCGAGGGACGCGAGTACGTCGACCTCGTGGCGTCGTGGGGGCCCGCAATCCTCGGACACGCGCACCCCGGCACCGTCGAGGCCGTGCAGCAGGCCGCCGCGCGCGGACTGTCCTTCGGCGCCTCGACCCCGGGCGAGACCGAGCTCGCCGAGCTCGTGAAGCAGCGGGTGTCGGTCGACGGCGACGGCCCCATCGAGAAGCTCCGCATGGTGTCGACCGGCACCGAGGCCACGATGACGGCGATCCGGTTGGCACGCGGCTACACCGGCCGCGACCTGCTCGTGAAGTTCGCCGGGCACTACCACGGGCACTCCGACTCCCTGCTCGCCGAGGCCGGTTCGGGTGTCGCCACCCTGGCCCTGCCGGGCAGCGCGGGCATCACTGAGGAGACCGCGGCGCAGACCCTGGTGCTGCCGTACAACGACCTCGACGCCGTCCGCCGCGCGTTCGACGAGCACTCCGAGCGCATCGCCGGCGTCATCGTCGAGGCCGCCGCGGCGAACATGGGCGTGCTCGCTCCCGAGCGCGGGTTCAACCGCGCGCTCGCGCAGATCGTGCAGGCGCACGGGGCGCTGCTCATCGTCGACGAGGTCCTGACCGGGTTCCGCGTCGGGTCGGCCGGCTGGTGGGGCCTCGAGGCGTCGAAGGTCGTCCCCGACGGCGCCGGGTGGAAGCCCGACCTGATCACGTTCGGCAAGGTCATCGGTGGCGGCATGCCCCTCGCCGCGCTCGGCGGCCGACGCGAGGTCATGGACTTCCTCGCCCCGCTCGGCCCCGTGTACCAAGCGGGCACCCTGTCCGGCAACCCGCTCGCGGTCGCCGCCGGCATCGCCACGCTCCGGGCCGCGACGCCGTCGGTGTACGAGTCGCTGAACCGCACGGCCCCGGTCATCTCCGCGGCCACGTCGGACGCGCTGTCGGCCGAGGGCGTCGCCCACACCGTGCAGCGCGCCGGCAACCTGTTCTCGTTCGCCTTCACGGACACTGCACCGCGGAACTACGACGACGTGCGGGCACAGGACGTGTTCCGGTACGCGCCGTTCTTCCACGCGATGCTCGACGCCGGGGTGACCCTGCCGCCGAGCGTGTTCGAGGCGTGGTTCGTCACGGCCGCCCACGACGAGCGGGCCGTCGGACGGATCCTCGACGCCCTGCCAGCAGCAGCGAAGGCAGCGGCCGCCGCGACGGCGTAGGTGGTAGGCGCCGCGACGGCGTAGGCAGTAGCCGCCGCGGCGGCGTAGGGGGCGGTGCTCCGTGCCGGGGCCTCGGCTGGTTGACTGGCCACATGCAACTCGCCGAGGCACTCATCGAGCGCGCCGACCTGCAGAAGCGCATCGAGCAACTGCGCGGCCGCATCGCCGCGAACGCCCGCTACCAAGAGGGCGAGGAGCCCGACGAGGACGCCCGCGAACTCCTCGCCGAGGCCGAACGGTCGATCGACGCGCTCGAGGTCTTGCTCGCCCGCATCAACGCGACGAACGCCAGCACCACCGTGGCGTCCGGGCAGACCGTCACCGCACTGCTCGCCCGACGCGATGCCCTGCGGCTGCGGCACGCGCTCGTCACCGGAGCGGCGGACGCCACGGCCGGCACGAACGGCGGCTACCGACAGCTCCGCAGCGAACTCCGCACGTTCGCCGCGCTGCCGACCGCCGAGCTCCGGTCGCGTGCCGACGCCCTGGCGAAGGAGATCCGCGAACTCGACGCGGTCGTCCAGCGCACCAACTGGGAGGTCACCCTGGTCGACTGAGCAGCGGGCGGTGCGTCGGTAGACGGACCGGGGCGGGTACGGACCCGACGACCGGCGGGCAACCCGGTCACCTGTCGGCGCAGTGGGCAGCGCCATGGCGAGAGCCGTGCACATCGCAGCCCAGTACGGCGCACCAGGTACGGTGCACACCGCACCACGCACAACCGCGTACCGACCGGACCGACGAGGGCGGGACAGGGGACAGCACCGCCCCACCCTCGACGGGTCAGGAGCAGTCGGCCTTGGTGAAGGTCGTGTCGAGCGTCTTCGAGGTGCCGTCGAACGCGTAGGTGTACCGCATGTCGACGCCCTCGTCGAGGAGGTCCTTCGTGTCGCTGTTCGAGCAGAGCGTCGGGCCGACCGAGTCGCGGATGGCGCTCTCGGTGATCGACGCCGGGTCGACGCTGGACGACACCGTGTAGTCGTAGTGGATCGCGTTGCCCTCGGCCTCGACGCCCGTCCACGACGTCACCGAGTCGACCTGCTTCGGCAGGTCGCTCTGTTCGCGGATCTGCACGACGGCCTTCGAGACCTTCTCCTCCGTCGAGTCGCTGAACGCGGCGGTGAGCGCCTGGCGGACCAGGAACGCGACGACCACGGCGACGACGACGCCGAGCAGTGAGATGAGGACGCGCTTGCCACGGGACTGCTTGGGCGGCGGGGCGTACGGGGCTCCGGCGGGAGCGGGCTGCGCGTACGGCTGCTGGCCGGGCTGCTGCTGCGCCCAGGGCTGCTGGCCCGGCTGCTGCGGACCGGGCTGCTGTGGGCCGGCGTTCGGCTGCGGCTCGGACCCCGGGTAGGGCGGCGGCGTGTTCGTCATGGTGTTCCCCCTCGTAGCGGTGCGCGGCCTGACACCGTCATCCGGCATCGGGTCCCTCCCCGAAACGGGCCGCGGACACCTGAGCAACCATCCAAGCACAGGCCGGAGCGCCGCAACGCGCCTGTCCGGCCCCAGCGACGCGTCAGGCGGAACGGCGAGCTGCCCAGCGGCCCTCGGACCGCAGGATCGCGAGCGGGAAGTCGAACGCGTGCGACACCGCCGACGACGTGATGACCTCGTCCGCCGTGCCCTGTGCCACCACGGCACCGTCACGGAGCAGCATCGCGTGCGAGGTCGACACCGGCAGGTCCTCGAGGTGGTGCGTGACCATGACGCTGCCGAGCTCGGGGCGTCGGTGGCGCAGCGCGTCGACCGTCTCGAGCAGGTGCTCGCGCGCTGCGACGTCGAGCCCGGTCGCCGGTTCGTCGAGCAGCAGCAACTGCGGCTCGGACATCAGCGCCCGGGCGATGAGGGTCCGTCCGCGTTCGCCCTGGGACAGCACAGGCCAGCGTGCGTCGCGTCGTGCGGCGAGCCCGACGTCGGTGATGTGCTGCTCGGCCAGTGCGACCTGCGCGGCCGTGGGCTCCCACCGCATCATGAGGTCGGTGGTGCCGGTCAGGCCCGTCAGCACCGTCTCGAGCACGGTGAGCGGGGAGAGCATCCGGTGCCGCGGGTCGACGTGGCCGATGTGCTCACGGAGTTCGCGGACGTCGACGCGTCCGAGGCGTCGGCCGAGCACCTCGACCGTGCCCGCCGTGGGGTGGCCCGTCGCCCCGAGCACCGCGAGCAGTGTCGACTTGCCGGCGCCGTTCGGTCCGAGGAGCGCCCAGTGCTCACCGCGGCGGACGGTCAGGTCGACGACGTGCAGCAGGTCGCGGCCGGAGCGCGTCACACGGACGCCCTCGGCACGGAGCAGGACGCCGTCGGCGCTGAACTGGGCGCCCGCGGCGCCGAACTGGTCGGTGTCGGTCACGACTCCATCGTGGCCGACGTCAGCGCCGTTCGGTGCCGTCCGCCAGCGCGCCGCCCTCGGCGACGAACGCGCGGGCCTGCACGGTGTGCTCCTCGACGGTGCTGCTGAGCGAACGGATCACCGCGGCCGCTGCTTCGCCGTCGCGCTTCGAGATCGCCGCACGGAGCGGGTCGACGAAGTGCTTGACGTCCCAGAACATGCCGCTCTGGTGGGTCAGGGCGAGGAAGTTCGCGCGGGGCAGCAGCGAGGTCGACAGCTGGACCAGCAGGTCGTTGTCCGCCGCACCGATCAACTGGGTGACGACCGCGCCGACCTGTGTCGAGACGTCGCCGGCGCGCTCCTGCTCGGCGGCTGTGCGCAGGGCTTCCAGCGTGTCGACGAGGCGTGTGGCCGCAGCGTCGTCGAGCTTCGGGACGGCCCAGCGGGCGGCGAGCTCCGTGACGCCGGCGAGCACCTGGATGGTGTCGTCGAACTGCTTGGCGGTGGGCGACGCGACCCGGGTGTACCGGTTCGCCTCCATCTCGACCAAGCCGTAGTCGACGAGCTTGGCGATCGCCTCACGGATGGGCGTGCGACTGACCCCGAGCCACTGGACCAGTTCGTCGTCGTTGAGCCGTTCGCCGGCCTGCAGCGTGCCGTCCTGGATCGCGGCCAACATCTTCTCGAGGACCACGTCGCGGAGCAGCTTGCGCGGCGAGTTCTCGACGGTCGACTTGGGTACCGGCATGACGGACTCCTCGTGTCACGGACGTTTGGTATCCAAACCCTAACGTGTCAATATGCAAACGTTTGCGGAATAACAGCATCCCAGAACATCAGCCACGCACGTCGACCACCGTGCGTCCGTGCACCCGACCGGCGACCACCTCGGCGCCGATCTCGATCGCCTGCTCCGGGGTGACGGTCCGGGTGACACCCGCCAGCAGCGCCGGGTCGAGGTCGGTCGCCAACCGCTCCCACGCCCGGTGCCGGAGCTCGGACGGGGCGTCCACCGAGTTGATGCCGAGCAGCGACACCGCACGCAGGATGAACGGCAGCACCGTCGTCGGCAGCGCGGAGTCCTGCGCGAGCCCGCACGCCGTGACGGCTCCACCCCACCGGGTGCCGGCCAGCACGTTCGCCAGGGTGGCCCCGCCGACGCTGTCCACGGCGCCGGCCCACGCGGCACGCTGCATCGGCTTGCCGGGCTCGGACAGGGCACCCCGGTCCACGACCTCGGTCGCGCCGAGGCGTCGGAGCGAGGCCTCGTTGGTGCTCCGGCCCGTCGACGCGGTGACCTCGTACCCGCGCGCGGCGAGCAGGGCGATCGCCACCGTCCCCACCCCGCCGGACGCACCCGTGACGAGCACCGGCCCGGCACCGGGCTCGACGAACCGTTCGAGCGCGAGCACGCTGAGCATCGCCGTGAACCCCGCCGTGCCGATCGCCGCCGCGAACGAGTCCTCGATCGCCTCGGGCAGGACCACGAGGGAACCGGACGGCACCACGGCGTGCTGCGCCCAACCACCGTGCCGGGTCTCACCGAGCCCGGCACCGTTCAGCACGATGCGGTCGCCGATCGACACGTCGTGCACACCCGGTCCGAGCGCCGACACGGTCCCGACGACGTCGATGCCGGGCACGAGCGGGTCGACCCGCGCGACGCCGGGGTTCCTGGCGAGGGCGAGGCCGTCCTTGTAGTTGACGCTCGAGTACGTGACGTCGACGAGGGCTTCGCCCTCGGTCGGATCGGGCAGGTCGACGTCGGCGACGGTGGGCGGGGCTGAACTGGACACGACTACGGCGCGGGTCATGCGCCGGACGCTACCCCGGGCCTCCCGGCCAGCGGTCCGTTCTTTCCCAGAACGCGTGCGATCCCTGGCGGAACCGGGCGTACCGGGCCGGAAAAAAGGACCAGGTACGCCCGAAACGGCCAGGTACGCGTGCAGCGAGCGCTCAACCGAACATGATGGCGGCTTCGTCGAAGCGCGCCTGCGGCACGGTCTTCAGCTCGCCGAGCGCCTCGTCGAACGAGACGTGCACGATGTCGGTGCCCTTCAGGGCGACCATCCGGCCCCATCGTTCCTCGACCACCGAGTCGATGGCCGCCAGGCCGAGCCGCGTCGACAGCACC
Organism: Curtobacterium sp. 18060; assembly: GCF_902706105.1. NCBI lineage: Bacteria > Bacillati > Actinomycetota > Actinomycetes > Micrococcales > Microbacteriaceae > Curtobacterium > Curtobacterium sp. 18060. The sequence continues at coordinate 26,885 of NZ_CACSJV010000042.1, forward strand.
CGGTCGTACGCGGTCGGCGTTCCGCCGCGCTGGATGTGCCCGAGGGTCGTGGCACGCGTCTCGATACCCGTCATCTCCTCGATGAGCGGCGCGAGGCGCTCGCCGATGCCACCGAGCCGCGGACGCCCGAAGGCGTCGAGCCCGCGCTCGGTGTGCGCGTTGTCCTCGTGGTCGGGGACGAAGCCCTCGGCCACCACGACGAGCGGTGCGCGCCCGCGGTCGTAGGCGGCACGCACCCACTTCGCGATCTGCTCCATGCTCGTCTTCTGCTCCGGGATCAGGATCGCGTGCGCGCCCGCGGCCATGCCGGAGTGCAGGGCGATCCAGCCGACGTGCCGGCCCATGACCTCGGCGACCATGCAGCGGGAGTGCGACTCGCCGGTGGTGCGGAGGCGGTCCATCGCCTCGGTCGCGATCGCGACGGCGGTGTCGAAGCCGAACGTGTAGTCGGTGGCGCCCAGGTCGTTGTCGACCGTCTTCGGGACGCCGACGATCTTCAGCCCGGCGTCGGTCAGGCGCTTCGCCGCGGCGAGCGTGCCCTCGCCGCCGATCGCGACGATGGCGTCGATGCCGTGGCGGTCCAGGGTCTTCGAGATGTTCTCGACGCCGCCGTTCGGGCCCTCGAAGGGGTTCGTGCGGCTGGTGCCGAGGATCGTGCCGCCCTGCTTGGCGATGCCCTGGATGTCCTTGCGGCCGAGCGGGACGATGTCGCCGTCGACGACGCCGCGCCAGCCGTCCCGGAACCCGACGAACTCGTGGCCGTGGATGGCGATGCCCTTGAGGACGATCGCGCGGATGACCGCGTTCAGACCGGGGCAGTCGCCTCCGGAGGTGAGGATGCCGATGCGCATGGGAACTCCGTCGTCGGGTGGTGCGGGTGGGGGTCGTGGGGGACTGCGACCATCATGACTGACGGTGGTTGCGCATTACCATCCCGGTGTGACCCTGCTCGACTCCGCCTCGTCGTCCGGTGACGCGTCCGGCGCGTCCGCTGGTGCGTCCGGTGACGCATCCGGTGCTCCTGGTGCGTCCGGCGATGCGTCTCGCGTCGACACCGTGTACCGACCGGGAGGCCCGGTGAACGTCACGTCGACCCTGCGGCCCCTGCAGCGCGGCTCCGGCGACCCCGCCTACAAGGTGGTCGGCTCGGACGTGTGGCTCGCCCTGCGGACGCCCACCGGCCCCGCTGCCGTTGCGATCCGGCCGGCCGGCGACACCATCGCGGTCTCGGCGTGGGGCGACGGTGCCGCGTGGGCGGTCGAGCACGCGCCGGAGCTGCTCGGTCGCGGCGACGACTGGGACGGGTTCGACGTCTCCGGGCACGCGTTCCTCGCTGCCGCCCGACACCGGCAGCCCGGACTCCGGCTGCTCCGGACGAACACCGTCGTCGCGATGCTCGTGCCGGCGATCATGGAGCAGAAGGTGACCTCGCGGCAGGCGTGGGGCGCATGGCGGTACCTGCTCCGGCGGTACGGCACGCCCGCGCCGGGTCCCGCGCCGGACGGTCTCATCGTGCCGCCGACGGCCGACGAGTGGGCGCGGATCCCGAGCTGGGAGTGGCACAAGGCCGGCATCGAGCCCGGACGGTCGGCGACGGTGATGCGCGCGGTGCGTGTGGCTCCGGCGCTCGAACGGACGCTGACGCTCGGTCGCGGCGGTTCGGTCGTGTCGGCGCGGCTCCAGTCGATCCCCGGCATCGGGAAGTGGACGGCTGCCGAGACCGCGCAGCGCTCCCACGGCGACCCCGATTCGCCGAGCGTCGGGGACTTCCACGTCCCCGCGCTGGTCGGGTGGGCGCTGACCGGGGGACCGGTCGACGACGACGGGATGCTCGAGCTGCTCGAGCCGTGGCGGGGGCACCGGGAACGGGTCGTGCGGCTGATCGGCGGCTCGGGGTTCCGGAAGCCGTCGTTCGGGCCGCGGCTCACGATCCAGGACCACCGCGGGCACTGAGCGGTCGCGGGTGGCGGCCGTCCGCACCTGTTTCGCGACACGACACCAGGTGATCACGTGGTGTCCTGTCGGAGAACCGGTGTCGCGCCGGGTCAGGGGTGGCGGACGCCCTCGCCGGCCAACACGGCGCGGTAGCCCTCGCGGAACGTCGGGTACTGCGGCGCCCAGCCGGTCGACCGGAGCAGCGCGTTCGACAAGCGCTTGTCACCACCGGACTGCCGGGCACCGCCGTCACCGGTGACGGGCTCGGGAACGCCGAGCTCGTCGGCCAGGAACCGGAGCACGTCGTCGAGTCGGCTCGGTTCGTCGTCGGTGCCGAGGTACGTCGGCGCCGGGTCCTCCACGGTCGCCAGGTGCACGAGCGCCGCGGCGGCGTCGTCGCGATGGATCCGGTTCGTGTGCGGCGAGGCACCCGGAGCCAACCGCGCAGAACCGGAGCGGACCTGGTCGATCAGGCGCTCGCGGCCCGGACCGTAGACACCGGACAGCCGCACGAGCACGGCGTCGGGAGCACGGTCGCGCAGCAGCGCCTCGGCCTCGACCAGGACCTCGGCGGTCGGGGTCGCACCGTGCACCGGGGTGTCCTCGGTGACCTCGCTGCCGTCGTCGACGTCGTAGACCGCGGTCGAGGACACCACGAGCAGGCGTGGCTCGGCGTCCGAGGCGTCGATGCCGTCGAGCACGTTCCGCAGGCCGTCGACGTAGGTGGCGCGGTACTCGTCGACGTCACGGCTGCCCGCGGCGAAGGCCACGACGACGACGGAGGTGTCGGCGGGGATCTCGGGGACCTCGTGCCGCAGGTCGGCGCTGCGGCCGGTGATCGGGGCCGGGACCAGTTCGGCGCGGCGTCGGAGGCCGATCACGTGGTGTCCCTGCTGCGCGAAGCGGAGGCCGGCTTCGGTCCCGAGGTCGCCGCAGCCGGCGATCACGACGGTGTCGTTGTTGTGCACCCGTCGACCTTGGCACGGACACCTGGTGGACGCTCCCGCACCCGGCCCGCTGCCACTCAGAGCGCCTTCCGTCAGTCCGAGGTACGAGCGGGTTCTTCGTCCTTCGCCTCGACGCCGTCGTGGCGCATCCGCACGACGCTGGCCAGGGTCGACAGCGCCATCGCGGCGATGATCACGATCAAGGAGACCCACGTGTTGATCTCCGGCGCCCACTCGATGTGCTCGCCACCGTTCAGGAAGGGCAGCTCGTTGTCGTGCAGTGCGTGCAGGACGAGCTTCACACCGATGAACGCGAGGATCACCGCGATCCCGTACTTCAGGTAGACGAGCCGCTCGAGCAGTCCACCGAGCAGGAAGTACAGCTGCCGCAGACCCATCAGGGCGAAGACGTTCGCGGTGAACACGATGAACGGGCTCTCGGTGATGCCGAAGATCGCGGGGATCGAGTCGAGTGCGAACAGCAGGTCGGTGGTGCCGATGGCGATGAGCACGATGAGCAACGGGGTGAAGTGCCGCACGCCGTCGTGGGTGGTCCGGAACTTCATGCCGTCGAACGTGTCGGTGAGGCGCACCCGACGGCGGAGCAGCCGGACGATGAAGCTGTCCTTCTGGTCGTCGGCGTCGTCCTCGCCGCGGAGCTGCTGGATCGCCGTCCAGATCAGCCAGGCGCCGAAGATGTAGAAGATCCACGAGAAGTTCTCGATGAGCTGGGCACCGACGAGGATGAAGATGCCGCGCAGCACGAGCGCGATGATGATGCCGAGCATCAGCACCTCTTGCTGGATCTTCTTCGGCACCGAGAACCGCGCCATGATGATGACGAAGACGAACAGGTTGTCGATGCTCAGGCTGTACTCGGTGAGCCAACCGGCCAGGAACTCGCCCGCCGAGTCGCCGCCCGCGAACACGAGCATCAGGACCGCGAAGACCAGCGCGAGCCCCACGTAGACGCCCACCCACGTCGCCGACTCGCGCAGCGTCGGCACGTGCGGCCGGCGCGCGACGATGAGCAGGTCGGCGAGCAGGATCGCGACGATCGCGATCAGCGAGCCGACTTCGAACACGACGGGGAGTTCGGGCATCTGGTGCGTTCCTTGCTGGTGGTGGGCGGGCCGTCGAGCACGGCCGGGCTCGGGTGCTGTCCCCTCTAGTGTCGGGGACGTTCGCGCGCCGAGCGACCGCGTCCCGCGTTCAGCGACCGGGGCCGTCGACCGGTGGGTCCGGTGGGAACGGCCGGCGTGCGACCCAGATCTGTACTCCGACGAGCACACCGAGCATCCCGCCGAAGCACAGGAACACCCATCCGGCCGCCGGGTGGCCGCCGGCGATGAAGACCGAACCGATGACGAACCCCGTTGCGGCTCCGAGCCCGTGGAACACCAGCGAGACCACCGTCCAGCCTGGACTCGCGTTCATCGTCAGCTGTGCGTCCCGGACCCATCCGGCATCCCTGGTACGTCGGAGCACGACGACGATCGTGCCGATCGAGACGCCGACGGCCGCCAGCAGCATGACCAGTTCCACGTGCATCGACCTCCTTCGGCATCGTCGTCCCGTCGACGGTGAACGATCCAGACTGCCACCTCGTTGACCGGGTATGGGACTCCGCACACGCACCAAGGTCATCATCGGCATCTCCACCGGCGTCGTGGTCATCGCGGCCGCCGCCGTCATCGCCGGTCCGTCCATCTACGCGAACACCGTCAACGGACAGGCCGCCGCAGCTCCCTCCCTGGAAGCGACGTCGTCGGCCAGCCTCGACCCGTCGGACGCCGACGGCACCTGGACCAGCACGAAGACCTCGTACGCCGGCTACCGGGTGCACGAGGTCCTGCAGGGGAATGATGTGAACGTGGTCGGACGCACGAAGGACGTCGAGGGCACCGCCGAGGTCGACGGCGGCTCCCTCGCGACGGCGACGGTCACGGTCCAGGTCGCGAAGATCTCCACCCCCGAGTCCGCGCGCGACGCCTACTTCCGCGACACCGCGCTGGAGACGGACAAGTTCCCGACGGCGACGTTCACCTTGACGAAGCCCGTCGACGTCTCGAAGGCGCTCGACGGCAGCACGCAGGACGTCACCCTGACCGGCACGATGGACCTGCACGGCGTCACGAAGTCCGTCACCGCCGACGCGCAGGTGGCGGTCGGCAAGGCCGGCACCGTCCAGGTCGCCGGCTCGGTGCCGATCACGTTCGCCGACTACGGCGTGAAGTCGCCCTCGCTCGGCTTCGTCACCGTGGACGGGAAGGGCTCCGTCGAGTTCTCCCTCGACCTGCAGAAGTGACCGTGTCGAGTCGTTCCGCCGACGAGCTGCTCGCGACGCTGTACCGCGAGCACGGTGACGCGCTCACCCGGTACGTCCGGCACCTGACGCGGGACGGCTCGGCGGTCGAGGACGTCGTGCAGGAGACCATGGTCCGCGCCTGGCAGCGCCCAGCGGTGCTGGAACGCGCGCCGGACAGCGCCCGTGCCTGGCTGTTCACGGTCGCGCGGAACCTGGTCGTCGACGACGCGCGATCGGCTCGGAACCGCCGGGAGTTCGGCACCGAACACCCCGTCGACCGCGCCGAGTCGGACCGCACCGACGCCGTGCTCGACCGCATCGTCGTGGCCGACGCGCTCGCATCGCTCTCCCCGGACCACCGCCGCGTGGTCGTGGACGCCTACTGGCTCGGCCACACGGTGCCGGAGATCGCACGACGACACGACATCCCCGAGGGCACCGCGAAGTCGCGGCTGCACTACGGGCTGCGAGCCCTGCGGCTCGCACTGCAGGAACGAGGAGTGACCCGATGAGCGACGACCGGTACGCAGAGTGGGACGCGGCGTACGTGCTCGGGTCCCTGAGCCCGGACGAACGGCTCGAGTACGAGCAGCACCTGGAGACGTGCGACCGCTGCACGGCCGCCGTCGCCGAGCTGGTCGGCCTGCCCGGTCTGCTCGCCAAGCTGCCGGCCGACCAGGCGATCGAGATCGCCGAACCGGACGGGAGGCCCGACACCGGTTCCGAGAGCACCCTCGCCTCGGTCGCGCACCGCGTTCGACACCGTCGCCGCCGTCGCCGGGTCTGGGTCGCCGCCACCGCGGGGCTCGCGGTGGTCGCTGCCGTCCTGGGCGGACTCGCCGTCGGCACGGCGGGGGACCGCGGCTCGGTGCAGGCCGGACGTGACGTCTCGGCATCGGCGACTGCGGACCGCTACGACATGACCGGCGCCCAGGGATTCGACGTCGACCTGGCCGTCAGCGGTGAACAGTGGGGCACCCGCTTCGACTGGGGTTGCTCGTACGGCGGCAAGGAGTGGGCGGCGGACGGCTCGGTCATGTACGACCTCGTCGTGGTGCGGTCCGACGGCACCGCGCAGATCGTCGGCTCGTGGACGGCCGCGGGCGAGGACGCGAAGGGACTGTCGGCGTCGACGGACATCCCGCGCGACGACATCGCGAGCGTGCAGGTGCGGCTCCGCGGCGAACAGGGAGCCCTCGCCGTCGTCGACCTCTGAC
>NZ_CACSJV010000043.1:0-32528 GCF_902706105.1 Curtobacterium sp. 18060
CACCTTGTCCGCTCGATGCAGCCGACGGATCTCTGCCCACGTGTCCACTGTGATCACCCTCCTAGCGTCAACCAGGGGGTCCATCCCAGTTCGGCGTCAGGGGGTCCGTTCTACTTCGGCATCAACACACCGATGATTGGGGCGTCTTCGGCACCACAATTAGCCTGGACGATCTTCGAAACCTTCCTCCAGACGCCCGCCCCCTGTAGACCGCCACGAACATCGTCGACCCCTGGAAGACTGACCCTATGAGCGACCCGAACCGTGAGCTGGGTGAATTTCTCCGACATGCACGCGCCAACCGTGATCCGCAGAACACGGGCTTACTCGCCGATGGCCGCGTCCGCCGCGTACCAGGCCTGCGACGTGAAGAAGTCGCCCTCCTCGCCGGAGTGTCTACTGACTACTACACCCGCCTCGAACAGGGCCGACACCTCACCCCCTCCGCCCAAGTCCTCGCTGCCCTCGCCACCGCTCTAGCCCTTGACGAGGCGGGCGAGACCTACCTCCACACGCTCATCAGGACCGCGGGGAGGCCTCCGGCTCGTACCCGCCCGGGAGTGCAGCGTGTCCGCCCAGGGATGAATCAGTTGCTCAACTCGTTCTCTTTCCAACCCGCACTGATCCTCGGACACCGCACCGACATCCTCAGTTCCAACGCCCTGGCCGGCGCTCTCTTCGTCGACTTCCAGGCGATGCCCGCCAAACACCGCAACTACGCCCGGTGGCTGCTCCTGGATGAACGTGCTCGATCACTTTTCCTGGACTGGGAAGAACAAGCGCGCAACGCCGTCGAAGCCCTCCGGCTCGACGCAGCGGCAACCCCGGACGACGTTGCCACGCAACAGCTCATCGGCGAGCTCTCCCTTGCCAGCGACGAGTTCCGCCACTGGTGGTCGGATCACCGAGTCCACCAACGCACTCACGGAACAAAACGCCTCAACCACCCCATCGTCGGAGCGCTCGACGTTCAATTCGAGACGCTCAACCTTCCGGGCGACCCCCACCAAGTTCTCTACGTATACACGACAGAGCCAGGATCCACCTCTCAGGAAGCACTCACCCTCCTCGCCAGCTGGTCGCTGGCCGGAAGTAAAGCCCCAGAAGCCACGAACGGATCAACCCCGACACAGGCGCCTTACTCGGCGAGCAGGCGCTCACCTATCGGGCACGCCGATGAGCGAGGCGACATCCGGTAGCCGCGGCAACTCGGAAGAGCTCGCCAAAATCCGCGAGTGGGCGAACACGAACGGCCACAAGGTCTCCTCACGCGGCCGCATCAGCCGGGCCGTCCGCGACGCATACGACGCCGCACACTGACACCACTCCCCCTCGCAGCACAGCCGGCCACCCCGAGGGGTGGCCGGCTGTTCTCGTGTAAGCCGATACGGCGCTCTTATGTCAGCTGAGCGGCTGAGGTACCGCCCCTCGCTCTTCCGCCGCGGGTTGCCCACCTTCGTCATCCGGTGATGTCAGCTGTCCAACGCAATGTCGAGATCAACCTCGATTGTCGGTTCGATGGGAACGAGCACACCGGCGTACGCCTCCAGGATGTCCTGATGGAGGTTAACGTGCTTCGGTGCCTCGAGCGTAATAACGAGCGCATATGGCATCTCTTCCTTGCTGGAGGAGATGCCACCCCCATCGCGGGCGTTGTAGTGCACATCGAACACGGGGCTGACTAGCGTCGACCCGCGCATGCGTTCGGCATTGTGCAGCACCGGCTCCCAGGCTCCGAAATCGCTTCTGCGTTTCGTTTCCGATTGGTAAGCCGGTTTTCCAAAGAACGAACGTGACATCGGTGTCTTGGCGTCGTTCCCAAACTTGTCCTTCCCAAACTTCGAGAGATCCGGTCTGAATACCGGCTCAAGACCGGCGCGGGTGTATGTATCAGGTGATGCTGCGTCTACGGCGGTAGCAAAGCAGAACGTCGCGGTCAGGGTCACCATCCCAGTGAGTCCGTCTTTCGGGAGTGGGACCGCCGCGCGGATATACTTTCCCGGTTTCAACACGCCCTGATAGATAATGCGAGCCACCCCGTCCCCCGAGACGACAATCTCATCGAAATCTTCAGGTAGCTTTCCCCAGCCGACCTGCTCCGAATCGTGGGTGCCCTGGTCCGCCGCGTGGATCATTAATGCCCGCACAGCGAGCGGGGACAAATCCGAACCAAGAAGCGCCCTAATGCTCGCTCCTTGGCGCATCGCGAGAGGTGCCGCGAAGCTCGTGCCCATGATTCCGACGGAGCTTGCTCCGTCTGCACCAACAGTGTGGAACAATTCATCATCGCTGCCGCCAAATACTACGAGGTCTGGCTTGATTCGACCCGGCGTCCGGCCGGGGCCGAGGGCGGAATAAGGCGCGCGGGCCCAGTCACCCCATCGGTTGCCGACGGCTCCAATGGTTAGAGCGTTGACCGCATCTCCTGGAACTTGGACACGGGCGTTCCCAGATGCCACATCGAGGTGGCCGTTATTGCCAGCCGCGACGGTGAGCAGTGTTTCTCCATCCGCGAGTAGATCATCAATCACCGATGTCCATGCGTGCACGTCATCATCTTCGATCGGCAGGTCGGGACCCAGGCTAAGGTTGACGAAGTCGAAAGCCCGGGACAGCAGGACGGCCTCTACATGTCCGAGGACTCCGTAAAGTTCCCACGGGTCCTCAGCACCCACGCTGTCGTCAAGCACACGGATGACGCTGACTCTTGACGGGGGCGGTCCGGCCGCCTGGCCGTTGTTAAGCGGGCCGAAGAGGTACGCAGACGCTACGGCAAGCCCGTGGTTTGCGTACGCGTCGACGGTGCCAGCAGTCGGATTCGCTTCCCGGTACAACTCAATCCAAGGCCCGAGCGGGTGCCCGGTTGGAAGTCCGCCATCCAGGATCGCAACACGCACCCCGTCTCGGCGAGCTGGAGGATCAGGTAGTTGCAGAGATGGCACGGTCGCCGAGGACCGTATCGGCTCCAGATTCAGTCGTGGCATCGGCCGAGCGACGCGAAGCGTTGAAAATGACGCGAGCCGCTGGACCGCCTCCACGGAACCCTGGGCGGGAAGAAACCAGAGCGACTCAGTTTCAAAGCCGCGGTCCGGGTCGATCTCGACGGACAACGATGCGGCGGCGGCGAGAAGGGCCGTCTTGTTGTCGGGCGCCATCCCTGCGGAGGGCTTGTGTACGACGAGTTCGTACACATTGTCACGAGCATCCGACCCGCCGCTCTTCATCTTCTCACCGGCTGTGAAGCTGGTAATTGCTTCGAACTCCCGGATGTCGCCGAGCTCACGCATCAGCGGTTCTGGCGACTCTAAGGACTGCGCGAGACGGAGGAACATGCCCCTCGTGCCAGCAACGTAGAGCGCCGAGGTCGTGTACTCCCGTTCGGTGTCGTTCGCACCAGTGTGCTTAACCACTCGTGTACGTAGTTCGCGACTACCGACAACCTCCAGCCCAGCAGCACGGAGCATCCCTCCCGGGTGGTAGGACTTCGCAACGTAGGCTGGGTGAAGCACAAACTTCACCACCTGAACATCGTTCGGTGCCAGGTCCGGGGACTCCTCGAACTGCACGATGGTCGACCGGAGCATCGGCGCAAGCCGTGCTCGTGCTTCATCCACCGTGTATGGGTGCTCCTTCGAGGGGTTGCGTGGCGGCGGTCCGATCGGCTCGACAAGCAGCTCGCCGTTTCCGATGAGGTAGTTAGGCATTATTCCCCCGTGCTGTCCTTTGTGAGTTAGTTGGCGCCAGCAAATGCGCCGTCTTTCGCGTGTTTGCGGATCGTGTCGCGGCTGACCCCGACCAGCTCGGAAGCTCGACGTTGCGAAATCTTGCCCGCTCCAGTCAGCGCACTGGCAAGAAGGACCCGTTCGTCCCGGCTGAGTGCACGTGCTCGTTCCGCGACGACCTCCGCCACGATCGACTGCGTATCACCGTCTCCAAGAATATGCGCTTTACGCATAGTCAGCAACGACCGTTCAATCTCGCTGAATGATTCGCCAGCGAAGACGGAGTTGAATACACCCGCATACTGAGCGAGATCGGCGTCGTCGCCAAGGAAGCGCTGAATCGCCTTACTGAGGACCTGCCCGTCCGGCACAGTGAAAGTCACCCGTACATCGAATCGGCGCCACAGCGCCGGGTCTACAATCGCGGGATGATTCGTCGCAGCAAGTAGCAGACTTGTCGACGGCCACTCGTCGAGTTCCTGCAGCATGATCGTTACGAGTCGCTTCAGCTCACCGACATCGCCTTCGTCATCACGTCGTTTGGCGATCGCGTCAACCTCGTCGAGGAATAGCACAGACGGTTCCGCCTTCGCCCTATCCAGGGCTGAGCGGAGGTTCGCGCCGGACTGACCGAGACGACTACTCATCACCGCAGTGAGGTCCAATGAGTGCAAAGGCAGGCCGAGCTCGGCAGCGATCCATCGCGCGGAGCGGGTCTTCCCAACTCCCGGCGGGCCGACGAAAACAGCCGAACTTGCCGCGCGCAGACCATGTCGGGCAAGATCCGCGGCGCGGTGCCGCTCAAGAAGGAGTCGGCGCAACTGCGTTTCGAGCTCCGGGGCGAATACGGGAGGTTCGAGGTTGAGGTCCTCGGGCAGGGTGGTCCGCAGGACCGCGAGGGAACCATCTTCCACTGCCGCCGCTGCCGTCCCCGGAGCAAACCGCTCCGGTCGTGCGCGTGCCGGCCTCTCCTTCAGGGAAGCCGCGAGCTCCTGCGAAAGTGACGGGTCTTTAGATCGGTATCGTCGAGCCAGCCTGCTGACGTACAGCCGCAGGTCTGCATCGGCACCCGCCGCTGCCAACCTCGACACGTGGACTAATTCTTCCCGCATGTCTACATTTTCGTCCACTGACCTCCGCCTTCCCCGCAACCCCGGGGTGCAGGCTAGCACCTGCGTGGACTAGTTCAGCGCGTACCACCGACATTTTCGTCCAACCTCGCAGCGAGACTCCCGATGCATCCGGCAGCAGGGCGCCATCACGAACAGCGCGCTGCCAGGCAGGGATTACGCTGCCCGCCAGCGTGTCGTGTGGCAACCGTTCGGGCTGATTGTGCAGTGCTCATCAGCGCCGAAACGAGGCGAGCTTGCCAAGGGTGATCGTGATGCCGCGCTGGGGTATACCCCAACGCAACACGGGCTTGGGTGGTCGATTCGCGTAGTTCTAGGGTGCCGATTCGTACCTTTGCTACAGGAGTGTGCAAGGCTCTAGGGGTGCTGCAACACAAAACGCAGATTGTCGCGTACGTTCGGGTGAGCTCGATCGATCAGAACCTCGACAGGCAACTCGAAACCGTCGGCGACGTCGATCGAGTGTTCGAGGAGAAGATCTCCGGCGGCTCCCGCACCGACCGAACCGCACTGCTCGACTGCATCGGATACGTCCGTGACGGCGACGTGGTCCGGGTCGCATCCATGGACCGGCTCGCCCGCTCCCTCGGCGACCTCCGCGACATCATCGACGAGATCACCACCAAGGGCGCCTCGGTCGAGTTCGTGAAGGAACAGCAGACCTACAGCCGCGACACGGATGATGCGATTGGCCGGCTCATGCTGAACCTCCTTGGTGCGTTCGCTGAGTTCGAACGCACCCTGATCCGCGAACGCCAACGCGAGGGCATCCGCATCGCCAAAGCCGCCGGTAAGTACAAGGGCCGCAACCGTAAGCTCACCGACGACCAGATCGTCGAAGCACGCCGACTCATCAGCACCGGCGTCCCCAAGACAACCGTCGCCCGCGGGCTCGGCATCGACCGCACGACCCTCTACCGGATGCTCGCGACACCCCTCTCCCCCGCCTCCACAGATGGGGCTGCCAGCGACGTCGCCGCTGTGTAGCGTTTGGCGGCCCTTCGTCGGGCATTTTGCGGGACAGGCATACGGCAATACCCCTGATCAGCCTGCAGCAGGCAACGGGGGTCTTCCAAGGCGACAGTTGTCGTTTACCGATGGACGACCGGCTCACGGACAGTCAGCGTTAGCGGTCTCGGGGCGACTCCGAGACCGTTGAGGCTGACTGGCCGATCGCACGGCGCCCAGCATGGGTCAGGTGCCCGCGTAGCGAACCTCGACTTTGCCGCTGAACTCGCGAGCAAGGTTCTTACTCAACCGCTAGCCATCGACGTACCTCAGCATTGCGCTCCTTTGGGACCAGCCACCCCTTGTTCGCCCGGGCGTACTCGAGGTAGCAATCGCTGGCGCCGATGAGGCGCCGCGGAGCACATCGACGAGTTCCATGCCATTAGCCACCGTTGCCAAGATCATCGGGGAGGAGAAGCGGACCCGCGCTGACGCTCGGCGACGTAAGCGCCCGGTGTGACACCGAACTGCTGTCGGAAGGCCGTGGTGAAGGCACTCACCGACGAGTAGCCGACGCGATGTGCAGCCGCCGCGATCTCAGCCCCACGGTCGAGGTGGTCCCGGCCGTGCACGAGTCGGACGGTGCTGCGCCAGCGCGGGAAGGTCATCCCGGTCTCTCGGAATGCCCGCTGCAGGGTCTTCGTGCAGACGTGCACACTAGCAGCCCACTCGTCGAGCGTCACGTCGTCGCCGGGCGTGCGCAGGATCGCCTCGGCGACGGTGCGAGCACGGACGTCTCGCGGCAGCGGGGGCAGTACGACACCGTCGGCACGGGCGACGTGGTCGCGGACCGTAGCGAGGGCAACGGCGAGGGCATCGTCCGTGCTCAGCCCCGGCTGCAGGATCACCCGGGCGCAGGCTTCGAGCGCTGGAGTGCGCGGGACCGCGGTCGCCCCGTTCACGGCGACCCGTGGCGCGGCGTCCTCCACGACCGGCAACAAGCCGCCCGGGAACAGCAGCGGGAACACGATCGAATCGGGCCGCGGGACCACCTCGTGCTCCACACCGGCCGGGATCGCGAGCGCGGTCCGGGTGTCGACGGCGTACCGGACACCGGCCACGACGACCTCGCACGCACCCGTCACGACCCAGGTCAGCTCGTCTGCGTCGTGCCGGGTGACGATCCGGTCGACGAGCGTCACAGCGGGTCCGGTCGACGACAAGGCATGTCCTTTCCGAGCAAGCGATTGAGGTAAGGCAATCCTAAGTTAGTCGGGTGCCTGCGATGACCGACCTCGAAATCACGACCGTCATGCACCCCCTGCGCGCCCGGACGCTGGAGGTGCTCGCGGTCGAGGACATCGGCCCCCGCTACCGCCGGCTCGTGCTCGGCGGCCCGGATCTCGAACCGGACTTCCCCTTCCCGGCGAACGCGGCGACCGACCACGTGAAGGTGCTCGTGCCCGACGCCGACGGTGTCGTGACGGTGCCCGAGATCCGCGACGACCGGGTGGTCCGCGGGGAGGGCGTCTTCCCCGTCGCCCGTGACTACACGGTGCGCGCGTTCGACGAACGTGGCCTCGTCGTCGACTTCGTCCTCCACGACCACGGATTGGCCGGACGGTGGGCGGGGACGGCCCGGGTCGGCGACCGCCTCGGCGTGCTCGGTCCACGCGGCTCGCACCGGTACCCGCAGGGCTACGACCGGTACCTGCTCGTCGCGGACGAGACCGCGCTCCCCGCCGTCGGGCGGTGGCTCGACGCCCACGCGACGACGCCCGGCGACCGGTCGATCGACGTCGTCGCCGTGGTCCAGAGCGTCGACGAGTACCCGCTCCCGAACGTCCCCGGTGCCACCGTGCACTGGGCCGTCGCCCCGCTCGGCGCCGGCCGCGCGGACGCCCTCGCCGCGGCCGTGCGCGACCGCATCGCACCCGGCGCCTTCGTCTGGGCCGCGGGTGAGAGCACGCAGCTGAAGCCGTTGCGCCGCCTGCTACGCGAACGGCTCGAACGCCACCAGTACGACGTCGACGGCTACTGGCGGGCCGGGGTCGTGAACCTCGACCACCACGAGTCCGACGACGACTGACCGACCTCCCCTCCGATCCCCCACAGGAGCCCACCACCCCATGTCCCGACCACGCCTCCTCACCACTGCCGCCGTACTCGTCGCCGCGTCCCTCGCCCTCGCGGGCTGCGCCTCCGAATCGACGGGCGCCCCGGACGACGCGTCCGCGACGGCCGCGAGCGACCAGGGAACCTGGCCCCGCACGATCACGCACGAGAAGGGCTCGACCGAGATCACCGCGAAGCCGGAGAACATCGTCTCGACGTCCATCACCCTGACCGGGTCGTTGCTCGCGATCGACGCTCCGGTCACCGCTACGGCCACCACGACCCCCAGCGACATCACAGACGACGACGGCTACTTCAGCCAGTGGGCCTCGGTCGCGAAGGAGCGTGACGTCGCGGAGCTGTACCCGAACCTCGAGTTCGACGAGGAAGCGGTTCTCGCAGCCGCACCAGACTTGATCGTCGTGTCCGCCAGCGGCGCCGACAGCACGGTCGACGAGTACGACGCGCTGTCGGAGATCGCCCCGACGATCGTCCTCGACTACGGCGACGAGAGCTGGCAGGACCTCGCCACCGCGCTCGGCACGGCCACCGGCCACGAGTCCGACGCGAAGAAGGTCATCGCGAACTTCGACGAGCACGTCGCCGACGTCGCGAAGGAGATCACTGTGCCGGAGGGCGACGCGAACGCGATCGTCTGGAACGGCACCGAGAACACGACCGCGTTCGCCAAGCCCGGCGGCCCGCACGCCGAGCTGCTCGACGCCCTCGGCTTCACGGTGCAGGGCGCGGACAACGACCTCGACACGAGTGAGCAGTCCCGCAACGACTTCGCGTTCCTGTCCATCGAGGACGTGACCTCCGCACTCACCGGCAGCACGGTCTTCGTCATCAGCGGCGGCGACTCGACCACCGAGGATCTCGAGTCCACCTCGGTGCTGCGCACTGCGCCGGCTCTCGAGTCGGGCAACGTCGTCGCCCTCGGCCCGGACTCGTTCCGCATCGACTACTACAGCGCCGAAGAGATCGTCGACATCGTCGAGAAGGAGTTCGCGTGACCGCTGCCCTGGCAGTCCGCTCCACCGGCACGGCCCCGTCGCAGCAGCGGCGGGGCCGTGCCGCGGGTCTGGTCCTGGTGTCGATCGGCGGGCTCGTGCTGCTCGGCGTCCTCGCCGTCACGAGCGTGTTCACGGGCACCAGGACGATCGACCCCGCGGACGTCGTCGGCGCCGTCACCGCCTTTGACCCGACCGACGCCGCGCACCGCGTCGTCGTCGACCTCCGGCTGCCGCGGACGACGCTCGCTGCCCTCACCGGCGCTGCCCTCGGTGTCGCCGGGACGATCATGCAGGCACTCACCCGGAACCCGCTGGCCGAACCCGGCATCCTCGGCGTGAACGCGGGAGCCGCGGCGTTCACCGCGACCGGGACCGCCCTGACCGCCGGGGTCCTCGGGACCTTCGGCACGTTCGGCTTCGCGTTCGTCGGGGCCGGAGTCGGGGCGCTCGCGGTCGCTGCGCTCGGCGGGGTGTTCCGCCGCGGCGCCGACCCGGTGCGCCTGACCCTCGCCGGGGCCGCCCTCAGCGTGATGCTCGGCTCGTACACGCAGGCACTCCTCATCAACTACCCGTCGGTGTTCGACACGTTCCGGCACTGGGCGGTCGGCTCGGTGCAGGGACGGGACGGCGCGCTCGTCGTCCCGGCCCTCGTCGTGGTCGTGCCGACGGTGCTCGTCGCGATCGCGCTGGGGCCGTCGTTCAACGCCCTGGCGCTCGGGGACGACCTCGGTCGTGGGGTTGGCGCGGCACCGCGGCGGGTCCTCATCGCGGGCGCGGTCCTCGTCGTGCTGCTCGCCGGCGGCGCCACGGCAATAGCCGGGCCGTTCGCGTTCGTCGGACTCGTGGCTCCGCTCGCCGTCCGGCTGGTCACCGGGCCCGACTACCGCTGGATCCTGCCGTTGTCGGCGGTGCTCGCGGCGGACCTCGTCCTCGGCGCCGACGTGCTCGGGCGGGTGCTCCTGCCGTCGGCCGAGGTGGAGGCGTCGATCGTCACCGCCGTCGTCGGCGCTCCCGTGTTCATCGCGCTCGCGCGACGACGCCGGCTGGTCCGACTGTGACCGCGGCGCAGGACCGGACCGCGGTCCGACCGAACCGCCCCGCCACCCGCACCTGGCGCTCCCGTTCGGGCCGCGCCTCCTGGCGGTGGCATCCCCGCGCCGTGATCGTGGCGACCGTCCTCGTGGTCGCCCTCGTCCCCGTCGGGATCGTGACGATGACCACCGGGACGTACGAGATCCACGTCGCCGACGTGCTCGCCGCCCTGTCCGGCGCCGGCGACGCCCCTGTCGAACGTGTCCTCGTCGGCATCCGCCTGCCACGGTTCGTCGCCGGCGTCGTCGTCGGTGCAGGTCTCGGCATCGCGGGCGCGGTGTTTCAGACCATCTCGCGGAACGCCCTCGGCTCCCCCGACGTGATCGGCTTCACCACGGGCGCGGCGACCGGCGCAATCATCGCGATAGTCGGGTTCGGCGCACCCGGGACCATCGTGGCGGCCGCCGCCGTGGCCGGCGGTCTCGCCACCGCCGTCGTCACGACCCTGCTGTCGACGCGCCGCCGGACGTTCGGTGGTTACCGACTCGTGCTGGTCGGCATCGGCGTCGGCGCGCTGCTCAACGCCCTGAACGACCTGCTCCTGACCCGCAGCCAGCGAGACGACGCGATCGGCGCGCAGATCTGGCTCGTCGGCACGCTGAACGCCCGAGGGTGGGAGGAGGTCCTGCCGACCCTGACCGCGGTCGTCCTGCTCGTCCCGGTGCTCCTCCTCGCGGGCTCCCGGCTGCGCGCGCTCGAACTCGGCGATGACATGGCCCGCCAGACCGGTGTCGCGGTCGATCGTGTGCGGCTCGGGACGATGGCGGTCGCGGTCGTCCTCGTGGCGTTCGCCACCGCCACGGCCGGACCGATCTCGTTCGTGGCCCTGGCGGCACCGCAACTCGCGCTCCGGCTCACCCGCGGGGGTTCGCTCCCGCTGTTCGGCTCAGCCGCGCTCGGGGCGTTCCTGCTCACCGCGGCGGACCTCGGGTCGCAGTACCTGCCGCTCGACCTGTCCGCGCCGGTCGGCCTCGTCACCGGGGTGCTCGGCGGCGGGTACCTGCTCTGGCTCCTCTCACGGGGACGTTGATGGAAGGGAACACCATGTCGCAACCACGTCTCGTCGCGGACCGGCTCCGGCTCGCGTACCAGGACCGGGTGGTCGCCGAGGACCTCGGCGTGCAGATCCCAGACGGCGGCTTCACCGTGGTCATCGGCCCGAACGCGTGCGGGAAGTCCACACTCCTGCGTGCCCTGGGACGGTTGCTCGACCCGGCCGGCGGCACGGTCTCGCTCGACGGCCGTGCCGTGCGGTCGTTCGGGGCGAAGGAGTTCGCTCGGCAGCTCGCATCACTCCCGCAGTCGGTCGTCGTGCCGGACGGTATCGCGGTGTCGGACCTCGTCGCCCGCGGTCGCTTCCCGCACCAGACGCTGCTGCGACAGTGGTCCGATGCCGACGAGCGCGCGGTGGATGCTGCACTGGACGCCACCGGGGTCCGGGCGCTCGCGGATCGGCGGATCGATGAGTTGTCCGGCGGACAGCGGCAGCGGGTGCTGCTCGCGACGGTGCTGGCGCAGGACACCGGGCTGCTGCTGCTCGACGAGCCGACGACGTTCCTCGACGTGACGCACCAGATCGAGGTGCTCGAACTCTGCCGCGAACTCCACGAGGACGGCCGCACCATCGTCGCGGTCCTGCACGACATCGCGCAGGCGTGCCGCTACGCGACGCACCTGGTCGCGATGCGGGACGGAGAAGTGGTCGCGTCCGGTGCGCCCGCGGACATCGTCACCGAGGCACTCGTGGAGGAGGTCTTCGGCCTCCGTTCCGTCGTCGTCCCCGACCCGGTGACGGGGACACCGCTGGTGGTACCGCTGGCCGGGCGTGCGGCGGTCCACGCATGAGTGGCTCGGACACCGACCTGGAGGCACGGCTCGGCTCCGCCACGTCGCCCACCACCGTGGGTGGGCACCCAGCCTGGGAGCCCACGACCCGCCTCCGACGCCGCGTCACCACGATGACCGTCCCCCACCGAGACGGCCACGACCTCACGGTGCTGGCACCCGACGGCCCGGTGGGCCTGGTCGTCCTGTTCGACGGCGAGCGGTGGCTTGAGCACGGCATCCTCGACGCCTGGCAGCGAGCCGCCGTGCCCCGCGCCGTGGCCCTGGTACCGTCCCACTCGCCTGCGCGTCGGTGTGCGCTGCTCCCACACCCGGAGGTCGTCGCCGCCCACGTCGCCGACGAGGTCCTGCCCGCCCTGGACCCGGCGCTGCTCGACCTGCCGAGGATCGTTGCCGGACAGAGCTACGGCGGTCTCGCGGCAGCCGCCATCGCGATGCTGCGACCGGACGTCGCTCCGACGGCGATCGTCCAGTCGGGGTCGTTCCACTTCCGTGCCGACGAGCCCCCGCGACGACCGCGGGGTGTGATGGGTGACCTCGGCACGGTCCTCGGCACGGGAACCCGACCGGGTGCCGCCAGCCGGCTCGTGCTGCAGGCGGGCACCGGGGAGGCCGACATGCTCGAAATGGCCGAACAGTTCGCGCCGATCGCCCGGGACGCCGGCGCCGCAGTCACGCTCGAGGCCTACGACGGCGGACACGACATGGGCTGGTGGCGGCACGGGCTCCTCGACGCCCTCGACCAACTCGACGCGCTCGACCAGGCCGACTCGTGACGCTCCGCGACCGGCTGTCCGCTCTGCACGGCACCGACGCCGCCGCGCTCCGGGCGTTCTGGGCGTCCGTGTCGCCCGACGAGCCGGTCGTCGAGCGGGTCGGCCGATCGGGCTCCGTCCGCGTCACGTTCCTTCACCGCGAGCACCGTGCCCGGGCCGTGCACTGCGGCATCGCACGCGTCACAGACCGGTCGCACTGGCGATCAGGGCTGATGACCCGGGTACCCGGCACCGACGTCTGGTGGCTCGAACTCGAGCTGCCGGCAGACCTCCGCGCCGGATACGCCTTCCGCACCTTCGACGCAGAGGCGCCAGCGGACGGACACTTCGGCGGGCGCCCCTGGGATCTGGTCGGACCGCGACCGACCGCCACCGTCGAGCTCGCGCTGCCAGACGCGCCCCTGCCCGACCTGGCGACCCGGCACCGACCCCACGTGGACGTCACGACCCACGAGACACCGTGGGGTACGGCGTGGACGACGTCACCCGCGGACGCCCGGACGCTGCTGGTGCTCACCGACGGCCGGACGTGGATCGAGCAGCTCGACCTTCCTGCTGTCCTGGCTGCGTTCGTCGGGGAGCCGGTGGCGATCGCGGCGCTCGACTCCGGGACGCGGGACGAACGGCTCGCCCGGCTCGGCGGTGACACCGGGTACGCGGAGTTTCTCGCCGACACCTGCCTGCCCTGGGCACGGACAACCACCGGGGTCGACGCCGATCGCGAGGGGACCTGGTTCGCCGGGCAGAGTCTCGGTGGGCTGACCGCGCTCCTGCTCGCCGCACGGCGCCCGGCAGCCTTCGGCACCGTCGTCGCGCAGTCCCCGTCCATGTGGTGGCACCCGGCCGGCGGGCGGACCCCGGCCGACATGCCGCCGATCGACGCGACACCCTGGATCCACGAGCAGCTCGCTCCGTCGCCCGGCGCGCCCACCCGGGTCCTGTTGCACGCCGGCACGCTCGAGGGCACGACCCCGCACCACACCCGCACCGCCGCCGAACGACTCCGCGCACACGGCCACGACGCCACCGCCACACCGTTCACCGGCGGGCACGAACCCCTGTGCTGGCGCGCCGCCCTCGTCCAGGGAGTCCTTAAACACGTGAAGTCGACGGCTAGGCGCCCTCCTGCACCGTTGCGTTAGCGCTCACGTGCAGTTCGGTGATCTCTGCTAGTTGCATTCCGCAAGCGAGAACGACGCATGTGCCTGTTCTTCGGAGACGCTGACGCGTCTTCTGTCATCGCACGCGGAAGGCTATCGCGTGCCTGCACCTCGGCCTCTGGCCGTCGATCTCGCACCGCTACCAGTTGTGATCGCGTCCTGAAAGACGGTCGGCAACCGAACGCCGCTTCGGTCGCTCGTGGTTGTTCCGATCGGGGATCGGCTACCGGAACGCCTCGGGCAGTGCGGCGACGAATTCGTTGAAGCGGCTGTACCAGACCGAGTGCGCAGCGCCCGGAACATCACGGACGACCACGCCACGGCCCCTGTGCAGCGCCGCCGTCTCATCATCGACGTAGAGACTCGGGCTTGCACGGACGATGATCGACCCAGGTTCCGGCGCGAACGAAGACCCGATCCCCGTCGATTGCGCAGCCGCCGTTGCGGGATCAAAGCATTCAGCGGCACGAGCCTCGACCACGCAGTCCTGATCGCTGTAGAACGATCGCGACGCGCGGAGCCCGGCGTACGTGCGAGACCGCTTGTCCTCCTCGTACATCGCCATGAGTTCAGCCGCAAGCTCATCGACGACCAGGTTGCCGAGGCCCGTCGACTGATCGGCACGGGCCGCCGAAGGCAGCGGTTCCACCTGACCTCGGCATCGATCGGACCACGCTCTCCTGCATGCTCGCGACGCACGTACCGTCCGCGGCTCAGGCGTGACTCCCGACGCCGGCCACTCGACGTTCCATCCAACGTGTCGCGGTCAGCTCGGCGTCACTGCACCGAAGGCGCCGGCTCGGCGAGGACCGGAGGCGTCTGCGATCGACGGCGCGGTCGCAGGGTTGCGTCGACCCGGTCGCGGTCGAGTGCGCCCTGCCACCTGGCCACGACGAGTGCAGCGACGCAGTTGCCGAGCAGGTTCACGCTCACCCGCATCGAGTCCATGATGCGGTCCGCGCCGAGGAGCAACGCGACGCCTGCGACGGGGAAGAGGCCGAGACTGGTCGCGGTGGCCGACAGCGCCAGGAACGACGAGCCAGGGACTCCCGCCATGCCCTTCGACGTCAACAGCAGCACTCCGAGCGCGGCGACCTGCTGCTCGAGGGTGAGCGGCATCCCGAACGCCTGGGTGAGGAACAACAATGCGATCGAGAGGTAGATCGCCGCACCGTCGAGGTTGAACGAGTAGCCGGTCGGGACGACGAGGCCGGCAACACTACGGGAGACGCCCACTTCGGTGAGCCGCGTGATCATCCGCGGCAAGACCGCCTCGGTCGACGCCGTCCCGAGCGCAAGTCCGAACTCGGCCCGGGTGTGCCAGACGAACCGCCAGACCGGGACACCGGTCAGGATCTGCCCGATCACGAGGAGCGCCACGATGAACACCGCAGCAGCCCCGTAGCAGGCGGCGATGAGGAGCCCGTAGGACGCGAGCGTCTCGATGCCGTACTGCCCGACCACGTACGCCATCGCACCGAACGCACCCAGCGGGGAAAGACGCATCACCCACCCCAGAATCCGGTAGACCACCTCGAGGCACAGGTCCAACCCCCGCACCAGCGAGCGGGACCGATCGGGGCCGATCGCCGCGATCGCGGACCCGACGAACACCGCGAAGACGAGCACCTGCAGGATGTCGTTCGTCGCGAACGCGTTGGCGACGCTGGACGGGATGAGATCGAGGATGAACGTGCCGGCGTCCGGAATGCTCCCGCCCGCAGTCTTCGCCGCGACCGCGGAGCCATCGAGCGAGGACGGATCGATCTGGAGTCCCGCTCCGGGTCGGACCAGGTTGCCGACCAGCAGACCGAACACGAGCGCGCACGACGACGCGAGGAAGAAGTAGACCATCGCCTTGCCGGCGATACGTCCGACGGCTCGGAGATCACCGACGTGCACGATGCCAGTGACCACGACGATGAAGACCAGCGGTGCGATCACCATCTCGATCAGGCGGATGAACCCCTGGCCGACAATGTTCAGCACCGGAGCTGCGGACGGAGCACACACCCCGACCAGGACGCCGAGAGCCACACCGATCGCGATCTGCACGAAGAGCGAGCGGTACCAGCGAGCGGGGGAACGTTCCGGTGCAGTGATGTCCATGCCTCCACCCCACCGCGAAACTGTTTCAACGGGATTACAGCCCTGTTCCTAGCTCCGCCCCGACACCCGCGGAGAAACACCGGCCTCCACCGAGCTGCGGTCGAAAACGTCTGCCCCATGAGGCGCGTGTGGCGTTCGAGGACAAGTCCTAGCCGACAACATCTCACCGGGGCTACCTACGCCCGCGGCTCCCCAGCCGACACTGACGCAGGCGGCGGCTCGCAGGGTGGGGCGAAGAAGTCGCGGTAGCGGACCGGGCCGGCGATGAAGTAGCCGTCACCGGGCACCGACCCCACCACACCGTCGACTATCAGTGCCCGGTACGCGTTCAGGATCGTGTGGATGCTCAACCCGGACGTTGCTGCGGCGACTCGGTACGGCGGCAACTGATCACCCTCCACAAGGACGCCATCGGCGATGGCGTCCCGGACGAGCTGCTCCACTCGTTCCTGCAACGACCACCCCGACCGGCGATCAGACGACAGCACCACCCGGAACCTCCCTAGCGCGCTCGCGCCGGCAGGATGTTCATGGCTCATTGGGGTGTCCCTTGTCTGTGAGAAGCGCGGGGTGAGACACCGGATCAGTAGCAGCCCACCCCGCTGACAGCGGGAACCACCCAGCTGCTGCCACACAGTCTGCACGAACCGACGGCTCGTACCGTGCAACCGATGAGCCACCCATCTTCTCGACGGCGGAAGCCCACCCCGGTTCGCCGGCCGCGCGGGAGCCTGCGCATGCACTGGTGGCAATGGGTACTCCTCGGCGCCCTTGCCGCCGTCACGGCAACGCTGCTGGTGGCCGCGCTGACGCTCAAGTAGGTCCGGCATGCCGCTACCAGCGAAAGTGGGTTCCCGGGGGTGGTGGAACGTTCGGGTCATCCCGCCACCCCCGGGATAGCGCACTCCCCCACCAGCCTCACGGCAGGAACGGCAAGTCTCTCGAACGGGAAACGAGTGTCACGCAAGCATCACTGCCGCGGAGCGCTCCACACAGCATAGAACCGACGCGGTGCCGGCGGGCCTTGCTGTCCGGTTCCCCGAAAGAAGTTCGGGATGTCGGCCACGCACCCAACGCCGCCGACATCCCGCACGCGCCGCATCCTGACCCGAACAGGGGGCGCACCACCAAGCGTGCGAGCACACGCATGTGCGGACAAGTCGGCACTACAGAGGACTCCGCTTTGGCGACGGACCGAACGGGGCGTGTCTGGCCGCCACCCGAAGGCGGCCAGACATCCCGGAGCGACACCACACAAACGCGGTTTCAGCTGCGGAGCAGATACCCGAACCTGCTCATGAACAGAGTCAAACAGCCCTCACCACGCGCATCCATCCCCAAAACAGGGGGAACGATCGTTCTCTCACGCCGGACCCGACGCGATACCGGTCTGCGTATCTGCCCCTGGCAGCCGCAACTCCAGGGCACTCGCTGGAGCCGTCAGGCCGGCAACTGGGCGCGGGCGGCGTGTGCGGTCTCGGACGGTGTCTCACCGTACTGGGCCCGGTAGTAGCCGGAGAACCGGCCGAAGTGCGCAATCCCACTCGCCGCCGCAGCCGTTCCGACTGGCTGATACGGGTTCGCGAGGATCATCTGCCGTGCCCGGTGCAACCGCAGCACCCGGACTACGAGGGAGGGCGGCATCCCCAGGTCCCGCTGGAACGCTTCCTGCAGGCCCCGTTTGCTGTAGCCGCTCGCCGCCGCGATCTCCGGCGCCGTCAGCCGCCCCCGATACCGCGACCCGATACATTCCAACGCCCGAGCCACCGCCGGCTTCTGCGCACCAACATCGATCCCCACCGCTGCAAGCTCGCCCGACGACGCCGACATGCACCGACCGTAGACCCACGGTCACGAATCGAGGAAGCTCCCCCCAAGGACGGCCGCCGCAGCCGGCACGGTCTGCTCGAGACGGTAGAACGCACCGATCTCGGTGTCACCGTCAACATCGGTGAGGAAAGACGCTCCGTTCTCAAGGATCACCCGGCCGACGACTCGGTCCGTCCGGCTCTCGATGACGTCCCACTGCGTCTCCGACCGACCCCGCAACCGCAACGCGTTCACACCAACACCCCATCCCTGCCCGGCCACGCTCTCGGGAACCGGGACAGCATGATGCTCACATACCGTCAACGCCCACCCCGCAGGGCCCACCGCGTGCGGACGAAACGACACCGCGACCATTCCCGGGAGCCGGCAACCATGCCAAGCACATCGCACCTCCCAGAACACGCCCGTCAACACCGTCGCACCCTCAATCCCCGGCAACGGCATCGCACGGCCGCGACGGGACCGTAACGCGCCACGGGCACTCGTCGCGAACCCGGCAGCACCACACCGACGTAAGCGGATACGACACCACCGCTCGTTCCTGCCACGAGCACCACCGCCCGAAAGCCGATCCTCTGTCGGACGAGTGACCAGGTGGCTCGAATGTGGGGTTGTGGCATGTCGGCTGGGGTCGTTGACTCGTGGTGACGTCACATCCGGCCAGCAGGGAGACCAGGACTGATGCGTTCAATCGTGTACACCAGCACCCAGACCCGTCCGATCACGGACACCGAGCTCGCACAGATCCTCGCGGTCGGCCGGGAGAAGAACACCGCGCTCGGGGTGACGGGGATCCTCGCGCACAAGGGCGACAACTGTCTCGGGATCCTCGAGGGCGACGACGACGTGGTGCAAACCCGGTTCGAGCAGGTCCGCATCGACCCCCGCCACACCAACGTCCGTGTCCTCCTCGACGAGCAGATCGGGCAGCGGTCGTTCCCGGACTGGTCAATGGCATTCCAACCCCTCGACCCCCTCATGCAGCACGTGCCCGGCTTCAGCGACCTCTTCGCCGGCAGCCGACCGCTCGACTCCGCTGCAGGCCTCACCCGCGCCCGCGGACTGTTGGACTGGTTCCGGAAGCACCCCCTGGCACCGTTGACAAGCCGGACCGCAGCCGACGAGGAAGCACCCCGGACCCGGGCGATCAACGGTGCGATCACCGCCCTCCACGACGGCGGCGTGACCCGGTTCACCCTCAACCTCGCCGCCGAACACGCAGGGATGAGCTCGGAATCGGTGCGGGAGTTCTTCCCCACCGACCGTGCACTGCTCGCAGCGACCGTGGAACGGTGGACGCAAGCGATCTCCGCACCCCTGGCACCCCTGATCAGTGAGAAGGGCACCGTCGCGTTCCTGCACGCCCTGATGACGGCACATGCCGAAGAACCGGCGCTGATGGAGCTGCTGGCCTACAGTCTCGCCTCCTCCGCAGACCCAACCCTGGACGGCGCGGACTACTACCGGTCCGCGTACCGACGGTTCCGCGAAGTCATCCACGAGGGCCTCGTCGCGGACGTGCGGGACGGCCGGGAGCCGGCGACGATGGACCCGGTCCGCGGCGCGAAGCAGCTCCTCGCCCTCTACGACGGCCTCCGCCTGCAACACCTACTCACCGCCGACACAGACGTCGTCAACGAGTTCGACCGCGCCGCCGCACGCATGCGCCGCGGCTGGTCCGAACAGTACGAACAACCCACCTACTGGGACATCCCCATCGCCCCACCCAGCTGACGAGCTCATGGACCCGGGCAGGGGTGCAGCTCACCTCAGGCAGCACCAACCCGGATACGGGCGTACGCAAGGGGATGCCCGGGCGGTCGTCGTTGGTCCGGGTCCGGAGACAATCGCCCGCGCGCTACAACGCCGTCAAATTCGACGCATGATCAAGACGAAGTCAGCCCGGAAAACAGGGAATCGGGCACCCGCACCTAGGGAACGCGGGGTAGCCCCAGTGACGCTACGCCGCATCGGCCTCACGGCTCACAGACCGACCTTGCCTGGAACCTCGAACCCCAACCACCGTGCGCGCCCGCCGTTGAATCGAGCAGGCCGCCCCACGGTTTCTAGCCAGCTGGCGGCAACGGGTCACCTTGGTGGTGACCAACTCCGCCCAAATGCTCGCCGCAGGACGACGCCCCAGTCTGCGTCGGTGATCATTCCCGTCGACGCCTCCGTGCTGAACTGGCCATGCTCATACTGCAGAGGCGCTTGTCCCACCAGGTGCTCGCCGAGCTGCTCGGTGACGTGCCACGTCTTCCTCGCCGTCTCCGACGGCACCAACACCAGCTGCAGGCGATGACCGTGCACCGAAACCGTGGGCGGAAGCTGCGGAATACGAGGCGGCATGCGCTCATTTCACGCCCTCCCCCACCAAACCCCCGCAGACACGCTGACACGCTGACGCACCCGAGCACCGAACCGTCCACTGCGCCGTCGGCAACCAGGTGAGGCGGCGGGGCCAGTTCCGATAATGGCGCGTCGGCACTACTAGTTCAAACTTAGGCACTTGGCCGCAGCACCGATTCAAGACCGGCAATGGTCGTCTCGACAACCAGTGCGAGATACGCTCGCCGCGCTTCCCGAGCCACCGCTCCGCCCGCTGCAAACGCCCCGACGAAATCGTCACGCATGGACTGCAGACGCTCCGATGCTCCCTCTTGCGAGAAGTCCGTCATCATCGTGACATGGTCACGAGGGCCGTCGTCCTCGTGCTGCCGACGATCGTCGCCGAGCGACACCGACATCATGGTGTTATTGAGGAGTACCGCCAGCGCCGCGTTGACCCTGTCCCCGAATCCACCGTTAGCCAGCACCCTAAGCCCGGCTTCGAGCACCGGCTGCGCCGTGGCGATGACCGGACCGTGCATCAGGATCCACTTCGCAACTCCCGGCGTCTCCGTGGCGAGTGTGGCTACGTTAACGAGGGCCCCGCGGAACCAGTCCTGCCACGGCAGGTCCTCGGGCGGCAGGCGGATCTGCTGGAGGAATCTCTCGACGACGCTGCGGCTCAGCAGGTCCTTCCCGCCGACGTGGTGGTAGATCACCGAAGGTGCAACGTCGAGACGACCGGCGAGGTCGCGGATCGACCACGACGCCAGGTGCGACTCCCTGGTGAGTTTCACCGCGACGTCTACAACGCGGTCGGGCGTCAATCCGACGTGGAACGACTGCTCGAGCTTCCGTGGCACCCGTTAACCCTACGCGTGGCTCGCTTCGACTGGCGTCTTATTAGAACAGTGTTCTAGGATGAGAATGATCATCATCTGAACCCGAAAGGTCGACATGCTCCGTCGTGTCCCCGCCTCGGCAGCCATCGTGCTCGCCGCCGCTCTCGTCGCCTCCCTCGCCGGATGCTCCACCTCGAGCTCCGACGCGAGCGCGGACGACGCTCCCCCCACCCGCACGATCACCGACGTCGCGGGCAGGCAGGAGATCCCGACGAACCCGAAGCGGATCATCGCCGTGGACGAGAACGCCGCGCTCAACCTGCTCAGCATCGGTATCACTCCCACCGTCGCATTCGACTCGTGGAACACGACCGTCCCCGCCAACGTCATCAAGGCCGCCGGGGTGCAGGTCGAACACGTCGGTGGCTCCACAGCGTTCCCGAGCCTCGAGAAGGTCGCCGCCGAGAAGCCCGACCTCATCGTCGCGACGCAGTCCGAGGGCCAGGGCATCAAGCTACCGAAGTACGGGCAGGTTGCCCCGACGGTGCACGCGCTCTACACCGCGTCCTGGCAGGACGTCGTCTCGGCCTACGGCGAGTACTTCGACCGCAAGGCCCAGGCGGACAAAGTCATGGACGCACTCGAACAGGACACGGCCGACATCAAAGCCTCGCAGCCGTCGCCCCCCATGTCCGTCTCGGTCCTGATGTCATACGCGCAGCAGAACCTCATCCTGAGCATGGACTCCTCGAACACGATCTCGACCCTCATCGCGGACGCCGGTTTCACACGCCCCGAGTCCGCGGCCGCGAAGGTCGACGCGTCGCAGTCGTACGGCGGCTGGTCGCAGCTCTCCCCCGAGAACCTCGCGGAACACGATGCCGACGTCGTCGCGATCACCTCCGGCACGAACTACGACCCGAAAACGATCACGGACCTCGCGGTCTTCCCGACGCTCGCCGCGTCGAAGGCCGGCAAGACCCCGACCGTCGACGGCGACTTCTGGAGCGGCGGCTACGGGTTCTCGACCTACTGGGTGCTTCAAGACCTGAAGGGGTTCCTGGCCGGTGACGACACCGCGGGTGACGCGTCCGACGCCCGCGCACGGTGGAAGGCATTCGAGAAGGAGATTGGCCAGTCGTGACGACACTCGACGCGCCCCTGCGGGCGCCGAGTCGACCGATCACCGCCCCTGCGATCACCCTCGTGATTGGCCTCGTGCTGCTCGCGACGCTCGCCGGGTGCGGCGTCTTCGTCGGGGCGAGCTTCCTCTCCCCCGCCGACGTCGTCGCATCGCTCCGGCACGAATCCGCCGCTGCCACCGTGGCGGTGATCGACGGCATGCGCATCCCACGGACGCTGCTCGGCATGGTCGTCGGCGCCGCGCTCGGCCTGGCCGGTGCACTCATGCAGGCACTCACCCGCAACCCGCTCGCGGACCCGGGGCTGCTCGGCGTGAACGCCGGCGCCGGACTCGCGGTCGTGATCGGGGTCGCCGCGTTCGGCGCGACGGCGTTCGTGCAGCAGATCGGGCTTGCCCTGGTGGGAGCGCTCGTGGTGTCCGTCGCGGTCTACGCAATCGGGTTCTCCGGGCGGGCGACCCCGGCGACCCTCGTGCTCACCGGTACGGCGTTCTCGGCCGTCTGCCTCGGCATCACGAACGGCCTCTCGCTCGTCGACCCTGCCGACTTCAACGTGCTCCGCGGATGGTCCTCAGGGTCCCTGGCGAACCGCGACATCGCGACCGTGGGGCTCACCGCGGCACTCGTGCTCGTCAGCGCGGTCCTCGCCGTGTTCGTCGCGGCTCCCCTCGGGCAGCTCGCGCTCGGCGACGACCTCGCACGTGGCCTCGGCGTCAATGTGACCGGCGTCCGGATAGCGGCTGCTGCCGCAATCACTTTGCTCGCCGGCGTTGCGACGGCAGCGGCCGGCCCCATCGTCTTCGTCGGCCTCATGGTGCCCCAGCTGGCAAGGGTCGTCTCCGGCCCGCGCATCGGCTGGATCCTCGCGCTCAGCGCGGTCGGCGGTGCCGACCTGACCCTGCTCGCCGACGTCGTCGGCCGCCTCGTCATCTGGCCCGCGGAGGCGCCGGCCGGGCTCATCACGGCGATCATCGGCACCCCCGTGCTCGTCATGATCGCGCGCGGACGGCGGGTCACCGCATGACCGGCCTGGAGACGCGTGGCGCATCCGTCGTGTTCGGTCGCGGCCGTCGGACGGTGCGGAACAGCGCGTTCTCGGCGATCGTGAACACCCGCGTCGGTGGAACGGTCGCGGTCAGTGCGGTCGTCTGCGCCGTGGCGCTCGTGGTCGCCCTGTGCAGCGGTGCTCTCCCGCTCGCGCCCACCGAGGTCTGGAGCGCCCTCCTCGGGCACGCCACGCCGTTCACCACGAAGGTCGTCGTCGAGTGGCGCCTGCCACGCGCGGTGGCCGCCATCGTGTTCGGCGCCGCAGCCGCCCTCACCGGGGCCCTCGTGCAGTCGCTCACCAGGAATCCGCTGGGCAGCCCGGACGTAATCGGCCTCAACGCCGGCGCGTACACCGGCGCGCTGGTCGGCATCACCGCGTTCGGTGGCGCCGTCCTCGCCGTGACCACCGGGGCCTTCATCGGCGGGATCGCGACCGCGCTTCTCGTCTGGGGACTGTCCGCCGGTCGGGGACGCACCGGGGACGCCTTCGTCATCGTCGGTGTCGGGATCGCGTCCGCGCTGACGGCGGTGAACTCGATCATCGTGCTCCGTGCCACGACCGCGGTCGCGACGCGGGCCACCGTCTGGGGACAGGGGTCGCTCGACGAAGTCAGGTGGCCGCAGCTGACCGCGATCTGCGCGGTCCTCATCGTCCTCGCGCCGTTCGTGGTCGTCGCCGCGTCGTCGGTCCGGTCATTTGAACTCGGTGACGACCTGGCGTCCGGGCTCGGCGTGCGGATCGGTGTCGCGCGCGGGACAATGCTCACCGTCGCGGTCCTCATCACGGCTGCCGTGACGAGCGTCGCCGGACCGATCATGTTCCTCGCGCTTGTCTCCCCGCACCTCGCCCGGTTTGTGACACGGTCGGCCGGCACCACGTTGGTCGGCTCGGCCGCGGTCGGCGCAGCGCTCCTCAGCGTCTCCGACTTGGTCGCCCAGTACGCCCTGCCCGAACCCGTCCCGGTCGGTGTCGTCACCGTGGTCGCTGGCGGCGGCTACTTCATCGTGCTGCTTGTGCAGCGTCTCAAGAAAGGGTGAGCGTGCCTGATCTTCTCACCGATCCCGGTCGCATCGGTCTCCGGTCGGCGCGACTCGGCTACGGCGACCGCGTGGTCGCCGACGACCTCGATCTCGACATTCCCGACGGTGCGCTGACAATCATCATCGGGCCGAACGGGTGCGGCAAATCGACCGCGCTCCGCACCATGGCGCGGCTCATGCGCCCGAAGGCCGGTTCAGCGTTCCTCGACGGCCGCGACCTGGCGTCGTACGGGTCCCGCGAACTCGCCGTCCGACTCGGCTTCCTGCCCCAGACCTCGGTCGCGCCGGAGTGCATCCGCGTCGCGGAGCTCGTCGCTCGCGGACGGCACCCGCACCGCCGGCGGATGCAGCGCTGGACGGAGGCCGACGAGCAGGTCGTCGCGAACGCGATGCGCTGGACCGGGGTGTCGGATCTGTCCGATCGACCGGTCGATGAGCTCTCCGGCGGGCAGCGCCAGCGGGTGTGGATCGCGATGGCCGTCGCGCAGGACACTCCGGTGCTCCTGCTCGACGAGCCGACGACCTATCTCGACATCACCCACCAGCTCGACGTCCTCGACCTCTGCCGTGTCCTCACCGACCGTCCCGGGCGCACCACGGCGATCGTGCTGCACGATCTCAACCACGCGTGTCGGTACGCCGACCACCTCGTCGCGATGCGCGGCGGCACCGTGATGGCGGCCGGTCGTCCGGCGGAGATCGTGACCCCCGAGCTCATACGGGCGGTCTTCGACGTCGACGCGATGGTCATCCCGGACCCGACGACGGGCGCACCGCTCGTTGTGCCCATCAGCAGCGGCCACCAGCACGCGGCTACGGCGGCGCCACAGCCGCCGGTCACGACCGAACCTGCGGGGAGGCAGGCATGACCGAGACCACACCAGACACCGGCAGCGGAGCCTTCTGGCAACTCGCCCGACCAATCCGCGGTCGCATCGTCCTCGCGGGGACACTCGCCGGCCTCGGCGGTCTCGTCGGCCTCGCGACTGCGGTCATCCTGTATGTCCTGGCACGTGATCTCGTCGACGGCGGCACCGACCTGACGCGGCTCTGGACGCTCGTCGTGGCGCTCGTCGTCGCGCTCGTTGTCTCCCAGTCGTGCACCACGGTCGGCTACATCGTCAGCCACGTCGCCGACGCGGACTTCGCCGGACACCTGCGGCAGCGGCAGATCAGCAAGCTTTTCACGCTCCGGCTGGACTGGTTCTCGCGCACGGCGTCCGGTCGGGTGAAGAAACTCGTGCAGGACGACGTCCAGAAGGTGCACCAGCTCGTCGCCCACGTCGTCCCCGACACCGTGAACGGACTCGTCCGGCCGATCGGCAGCCTCGTGGTGCTCTTCGTGCTCGACTGGCACGTCGGGCTCGTGGCGCTGGTCCCGCTGGTGTGCGCTGTCGCCGTGCTGCCGCTGATGGCAAAGGACCTGTCCGCCCAGTTCACGAAGTACGACAGCGCGCTCGGCGAGCTATCCGCCGCGATCGTCGAGTTCGTCCGCGGCATCGCGCCGATCAAGGTGTTCGAGGTGTCGGGTCGCGGACACCGCCGCTTTGCCGCGAGCGCCCGGTCGCACCACGAGTTCTACATGGAGTGGATGGGTGCCACCGCGTGGGGCTCGGCGCTCGTCATGGTCGCCACCTCGCCGGCCTTCGCGATCCTCGTGAACGGTGTCGGCGCGACCATCCTTGTGCTCACGGTCGGACTGCACCCGGCGGTCGTCGTGCCGGTCGTGCTGCTGTCGGTGAACATCGCGACGCCGCTCTACATGCTCGTGCAGATGCAGCGCTACCTCCGCGAGGCCAACGGGAGCGCCGCGAACCTCGTCGGCTTTTTCGCGCTGCACGGTGCTCCGGCACCGGACTCGTCGGCAGTTCCCGACGGCCACCGTCTCGAGCTCGACCACGTCACCTTCGCGTACGAGGACGGACCCCGC
This sequence comes from Curtobacterium sp. 18060, assembly GCF_902706105.1. Classification (NCBI taxonomy): domain Bacteria; kingdom Bacillati; phylum Actinomycetota; class Actinomycetes; order Micrococcales; family Microbacteriaceae; genus Curtobacterium; species Curtobacterium sp. 18060. The sequence goes on from NZ_CACSJV010000043.1 coordinate 26,074, forward strand.
GCCGTCGACGACGTGTCGGTGGCCCTCGAACCCGGCACCGTCACAGCGCTCGTGGGCCCCTCGGGCTCCGGCAAGTCGACACTCGCCTCGCTCGTGCCCCGGCTCGTTGACCCCGATTCCGGTGTCGTCCGGCTCGGCGGCCTCGACCTGCAGACGATCGACCCGGCACGCACCTACCGCGAGGTCGGGTTCGTCTTCCAGCAGCCCTATCTGCTCCGGATGTCCGTGCGCGACAACATCTCCGTCGGCCGACCCGACTCGACGGACGCCGAGGTCGAACAGGCCGCTCGAGCCGCGCAGATCCACGACCGGATTACCCGGCTGCCGAACGGCTACGACACCATCGTGGGCGAAGACGCGCACCTGTCCGGCGGTGAACAGCAGCGACTCTCGATCGCCCGGGCACTCCTGCTCGACACCCCGCTCCTCGTACTCGACGAGGCCACCGCGTTCGCCGACCCCGACTCCGAGGCCGAGATCCAGCGTGCGCTCGCGGTCCTCACCCGCGACCGGACCCTCCTCGTCATCGCGCACCGCCTGCACACCATCACGGGCGCCGACCGGATCGTCGTGCTCGACGCCGGCCGGGTCGCCGAGTCCGGCACCCACGACGGCCTCGTCGCAGCCGACGGCCTCTACGCGCGGATGTGGTCGACCTACCAGCGCACCCGATCCACCTCGCTGCACGACGACCCGCGGGCGATCGCCCCCCACGACCAGGAGGCCACCCGATGATCCGCAACCTCTTCCGTCTCGTGGACGACGCAGAACGACGCGCGCTCCGCAGGTACCTCGTCCTCGCCGTGGCGGCGACCGTCCTCGTGTCCGCGACGATCGCGGCGCTCGTGCCGCTCATCGCCGCGCTCGTCGATCGATCCACCGGCAGACCGGACGCCGACGTGGTGACGCCGTTCGTCGTGCTGGTCTGTCTGGGGATCGCGGCCGGCGTCCTCGACGTCGCGTCCACCGTCGTTGGACAGCTGCTCGGCGGTCGGCTCATCCTCCGCATGCACGAGGTCATGGCGGACCGGATCGCCCGTCTGCCGCTCGGGTGGTTCACCGGCGACCGGGCGAGCGGCCTCAACACCGTCGCCGCCGGTGGCGTGACGTTCGCGGCGAACGCTCCCGATTCGCTCTTCCGGCCGCTCCTCGCCGCCACGATCGCGCCGGTCCTGCCCGCGGTCGTCCTGCTCATCGTGGAGTGGCGGATCGGCCTGGTCGTCATCGTCGGTGCCGTGCTCGTCGCACTGGTGTGGCGGGCGACCCGACGTCGCGACGCACAGTTCGACGCCCGCGTCGACGAGCTGAACGGCGAGGGCAGCGCCCGCGTCCTCGAGTTCGCCTCCGCGCAGCCCGCCGTCCGCGCGGCCGGTGCGGACTCGATCGCGGAACGCAGCGTCCGGTCAGCGATCGAGGGCCAGCGATCCGCTGCTCGGCGGTCCCAGATCGCACGTGGGTGGTCGATGTCGTCGTACGCGGCGACCGCCCACCTCGTCGTGCTCGTGGCGGTCGCCCTCACCGTGTGGCTGGTCGTCGACGGCTCCCTGCCGATCGGTCCCGCCGTCGCGACGACCGTCGTCGTGGTCGTCCTCGAGTGGCTGGCGCTGCACGGGCTGCCGTTCGGCGAGGGCACCGCGCTGGCGAACCGCGCGCTCGAGCGGTTGGTGGGGCTCGTCGACGAACCGACCCTGCCGGAACCGGAGCGCCCCGCGGAGCCGGCCGACGCCTCCGTCTCGTTCGAGGAGGTGTCCTTCGGCTACGTCCCCGGCACCACCGTCGTGCACAACGTTTCGTTCACCGCGCCCACGGGCGGCATGACCGCGATCGTGGGTCCCTCCGGGTCCGGCAAAACGACGCTGACACGGTTGGCGGCGCGGTTCTTCGACGTGGACGCTGGCACTGTCCGCATCGGCGGTGTCGACGTCCGCGACCTCGGCACAGCTCGCGCGCTGGAGCAGGTGTCGGTGGTGTTCCAGGACGTCTACCTGTTCCAGGGCAGCCTGCGCGAGAACATCCGGCTCGGGCGCGCGGACGCGACCGACGCCGAGGTGCTCGACGCCGCCGAGCGAGCGGGCGTCGCCGAGATCGCCGAGCGACTGCCGCACGGGTACGACACGGTAGTGGGCGAGGGCGGCGGAACGCTCTCCGGCGGCGAGCGTCAGCGTGTGTCGATCGCCCGCGCGCTGCTCAAGGACGCGCCGGTGGTGCTCCTCGACGAGGCCACCGCGGCGCTCGACATCGAGAGCGAGGCCCTCATCCAGCACGGGCTCGCCGAACTGTCGGGGAAGAAGACCCTCATCGTCGTCGCGCACCGGCTGCAGACGATCCGCCAGGCCGACCGGATCGTGGTGCTGACGCACGACGGCGGCGTCGAAGCGGTCGGCGACCACGAAACGCTCCTGTCCTCGAGCGCGATCTACGCGGGGTTCTGGGCGAATCGGCAGGAGAGCGACACCTGGAGCGTGCGCGGCTGAGGCGCGCTCAGCCGCGCACGTGCGCCGGCGGCCCCTGCTCCGGTCTCCGGAACCAAACGGTCGCCGGCTCGCATTCCTCGTGCTCGACACGGTCGGGGCCAAAGCCGTGCCGCTCGTAGAAGCGTCGCGCCCAGTCGTTGCCCTCGATGAACTCGACGAAGACGGCCGATGGCCGATGGCCGATGGCCGATGGCCCGACCGTGTCGAGCATCGCCTGTATGAGTGCGTGACCCGATCCGGTGCCCTGCTGATCGGGGACGACGTAGAGCTTCCATATCACCGGTTCGGTGCCGAGCGTCGCGGTGCCGACGACCCGGTCCCCAATCTCCGCGACGAACGTCGTGTCGCGGGTGATCGTGGCGAGGACGGCGTCCGCTGACCACCACGCCGCGAGTCCGCAGAGCACGTGGTCGGGTGAGGTGAAGGCCAAGTATGTGGGCGGCCAGGTCAGCAGGCCAACCGTCTGCACCGCGGCAACGTCGCTCCGGACCGCGCGTCTGACCGAGATGGCGGTCATGCATCCAGCTTACTGAGAACCGCTGTCATCGAGGCCGATCGGCCACGACTCACCTGCTGAGTCGGAGTAATTGCCGCAGTCGCCCGACGCTCGCTGGAGACGACGGCCTGCCCGCAGCCGCGGTCTCGAACCGGGACCGGACGCCGGGGTGTCGATGCCGTACCCGATGGCAACGAGCGCCCGAGCCGTCGCGCCGGTGCCGAGTGGCTCGACGTACGGGCAGCTCGCTGAGCCGATCCGCACGTCGACGATGCCCTTCACTCGCGCCACGTCGGGCATCTGCGCCTCGAGTAGATCAACGAGCGCATCGGCCGAGACCGGCTCGGACAGCTCCCTGGTCACCGCGTCGGCGTGGTGGTGCACGTGCTCCGACTCCGCCAGCCCCGAGAAGTCGAGCTCGTCGGAGGCGGCGCGCTCGGCAATGTCGAAGAGCACCGCGGGATCGACGGCACCGCGGACGGCCAGCACCACCACCGCGCGCGGACGACCGGCGACGCCACCGCCTGGTGGTGGTGTCGGATGCCAGGCCGACGGTCGGGCTCGACGGCACCGCGCTCGACGAGGCCGCGGCGGTCGACGAACTGCGTGCCGTACTCCGCGACGTCGCACTCCGGGTGCCGGACGTCGTGTTGCAGCCGGTCGGTATCCCGGCGGACAGGCGTCACGAGCGTGACACTCGCCCGTTCCGGGACGCAGGGTTCAGGGTGCTCGGTGATGCGCGATCCTGAGCCTCAGGATCGCGCCACCGGAGCCGGTTCCACCGCGTCGCTCCGAATGGCGGCGAACCCGCGTCCGGGCAGCACGATCGCGGCGACCACCGCGGCGGCGACGAGCAGGAGCGCCGCCACGCCGAGCGCCGCCCGGTAGCCGTCGCCCACGGCGGAGGCGGACGTCGCGGCGCCGGTGACGTGCGCCGAGACGGTCACGAGGACGGCGAGACCGACGGTGCCACCGAGCTGGCGCGAGCTGTTCAGCACGCCGGAGGCGACACCGGCATCCCGGGCAGGCAGTCCTTCGGTCGCGGCGCCACCGAGGACGACCATCGCGCCGCCGATCCCGACCGCGCCGAGCAGGCTCGGTCCGAAGACACCGGTCCACACGTTCACGTCGGTGGGCATCAGCCCAAACCAGCCAAGCCCCGCAGCGCCGAGGAGCCCCAGCACGCTCAGGGCCCACCGGGTCCCCAGGGCTCGACGCAGGCGCGACGCGAGCGCGATGCCGAGGACGATGAAGGCGCAGAACGGCAGGAAAAGCACGCCCGCGAGCACCGGCTCGAGCCCCCACACCTGCTGCATGAACAGCGAGCAGAAGTAGAACGCGGCCAGCTGCCCGGCGGACAGCAAGAACCCGAAGGCGTTCGCGCCCGTCACCGTGCGATGCGCGAAATGCGACAGGGGCATGATCGGGTGCGCGCTCCGGTGCTCGACCACCACGAAGGCGGCGAGGAGCACGACGGCCGCCGCGAACCCGAGCAGCGCGGTCGCCGACGCCCACCCGTCGGCCCCGGCCTGTGCCACCGCCCAGACGACGGCGGCAACGCCGAGCGTGACGAGCACCGCACCCGGAACGTCGAGCGGCTCCCGACGCGCGTGCCGCTCGTGGCGCGGGATGCCGCGCGCGGCGGCGACCGCTGCCACGACGATGATGGGGACGTTCACCAGGAGCACCCAGCGCCAGCCCAGCGTGTCGGAAAGCAGCCCGCTCAACACGACGCCGACCGCTCCGCCACCGGCGCCCGCCGCGCCCCACAGCGCCATGGCGCGGCCGCGGACCGGGCCCTCCGCGACGTTCGCCTGGATGATCGCGAGCGACGCCGGGGCGACGAGTGCCCCCGCCAGCCCCTGCGCTGCCCGAGCTCCGACGAGCACCGCCGACGATCCCGCGGCCGCGCCGACGACGCTCGCGACGAGGAAGACCGCGAGCCCGACGAGCACGACGGGCCGGCGGCCGAACAGGTCGCCGAGCCGCCCGCCGAGCAGCAGGAGTCCCGCGAACACGAGCATGTAGGCGGTGACGACCCACTGCAGACCGGTGGGCGTGAACCCAAGGTCGGTCGCGATCGACGGCAGTGCGACGTTGAGCAGTGCCGCGTCGAGGGCGACGAGGAACTGCAGGACGAAGACGGTGGTGAGCAGCGCGCCCACCCGCGCTTCCCTCGGGACGATCATGGAGCCTCCTTGCGATTCGTACGCATACGGTTTCGTACGCGTACGAACGCTAGTACGCTTGCGGGACGCGCACAAGGGAGGCACCGTGACGGGATCGATCGACCGGGACACGATCGTCCGGACCGCCCGTCGGATGCTCGAACAGGACGGCGTCGACGCCCTAAGCATGCGCCGACTCGCGACCGAGCTCGGGTCCCGGCCGATGTCGCTCTACTACTACGTGCCGAGCAAGGACGACCTGCTGCTCGCCGTGCTCGAAGCGGTCGCCGCCGAGATCCCGTGGGCCGCGCCTTCCGCCGGTACCGAGCCACGCGACCGGATGCTGCAGGTGGTGGTCGACATGGCGGACCGGCTGCGCGACGTCGGCTGGGTCGTGGACGTCCTCCGGGCCGGCACCCACGTCGGCATCCCCGCACTCGCCCTCGCCGACCGCTTCATCGGAGCCGCGCGACAAGCTGGAGCCACGGCGCAGCAGGCGCTCGACACCTGGCGGGCGTGCTGGTACCTCGTTGCCTCGGAGCTCCAGTGGCAGCGTTCACTCCAGCTCCGCGGACCCGAGGATGCGTCGTGGTACGAGCGCGTCGATCCCGCCGACCTCGCCGACGTCCCCGAGGTGCGGACGCTGATCGGCGAGTGGTCGTCCCTGTCCGCCCACTTTGACCTGGAGGCAGTGCTCGCTGCGCAGATCGACGGTGCGATCGCACACTTCGGCGCCCGCTGACGTAGCGGTAGCGCTCACTGGTGGGCGTGTGCGCGCTTGCGTAGAACGGGCGGGACAACCACGGTTGTTCCGCCCGTTCTCGTGTACAGCCTCCCGAACGCCGCGTTCGGTGACGCTGGACTCCTACCGGTCCTTCGCCTCCGTGCCGTACTGCTGTCCGTACTTCTCGCAGACCGCCTCTTCTGCGACGTTGCGAATCGTCCCCTCGCCGCCGTCAACCGCTGCATCGATCAGGTCCTGCACATCGAGTGCGAGACGGGTGCTGAACGGGACCGTCACCTCGCGCCGAGGTCGGCCGCGGCGCGGCGGCGGAGTCGCATTCGGCGACGCCGGGACGGACCAACCCGCCCGTACCGTGAGTGTGTACCCTCCCACACCGTCGACGCTCTCACTACCGCTCAGCGAAGCTGCACAAGCACACGCAGGAGACGCATCCGGGGGACCGTCCGGGACTGCTGCAGGTTGGGTTGACTCCTGACCTCTGAGGACTTGGTCCTCGGTGGAAGGATGTCGATCATGGCCAAGCCTTATCCGGAGGAGTTCCGACGCGATGTGGTCGCGGTTGCCCGCCGGGG
>NZ_CACSJV010000044.1:0-31541 GCF_902706105.1 Curtobacterium sp. 18060
CCCTCGGAGGTCGCGTCGTCCGTGCCGTCCTGGCCACTGCCCGGTGCCGTGCCGGACGTGCCGTCCGGCATCTCCGGCGCCTCGCCGGACGCGCCCTCCGGCGGGGTCCCGCCGGGACCCTGCTGGGAGTCGGACGTGCTGTCGGAGCCGCCGTCGTCGGAGCCGGAGGTCGACCCACCCGGTCCGCCCGTGCCTCCCGGGAAGCCACCGGTGCCGCCGCCCATCCCACCGGAGCTGCTGCCCGCCGGGCCGACGCTCGGGATCGAACCGGAGTGCGCGACGGTCGTCGTGGCGAGGGCGTAGGCCGTGGTGCCGGTGAGCCCGAACAGGGTGCCCGCGAGGACGCCGACCGTGACCAGCTTGCGGAGCGACGGGACACTGCCGATCACCACGAGCGCTGCGGACAGCAGCCCGCCGGCCAGCATCACCCAGCGGAGCCAGGGCAGCCACGTCGGGTTCTCGTTGAGCAGGCACCAGCCCCAGAAGGCGGTGATGCCGATCATCGCGGCCAGGCCGATCCGGCCGACGAACCGCGCTCGTGCGTGCCAGAGCAGCGCGCCACCGGTGCCGGCGAGTCCGGCGATCGCCGGTGCCAACGCGACCGTGTAGTACGGGTGGATCGTGCCGGACATGTACGAGAACACCAGGCCGGTGACCAGGAGCCAGCCGCCCCACAGGACGAGTCCGGCGCGGGCCGGGTCGGCCAGGTGACGGCGTCCGACGACGACCAGACCGACGATCAGCGCGATGAGCGCTGCGGGCAGGAGCCACGAGATCTCGAGCCCCATCTCGGACGAGAACAGCCGGCTCAGGCCCGTCGAGCCACCGAAGGAGCCACCCGCGGTGCCGCCGGTCATGCCGCCGCCTCCGCCGCCGTTGCCCGATCCGCCGAAGATCCGACCGAGGCCGTTGTAGCCGAACACCAGGTCGAGGACGGTGTTGTTCGTCGAACCGCCGATGTACGGGCGGGATTCGGCCGGCCACAGCCACACGGCGACGACCCACCAGCCGGCCGACACCATGAGGGACCCCGCGGCGATGAGCAGCCCGATGACGCGCTTGCCCCAGGTGGTGCGGGCGGCGAACAGGTAGACGAGGCCGAAGGCCGGCAGGACGAGCAGCCCCTGCAGCATCTTCGTCAGGAACGCGAAGCCGAGGGCGACCCCGGCCAGTGCGATCCACTTCCAGCTGCCTCGCGGCAGCGCCCGCACGGTGCAGTACGCGCCGGCGGTCATCAGGAACACGAGCATCGCGTCCGGGTTGTCGAAGCGGAACATCAGGGCCGCCGCCGGCGTGGCCGCGACGACGAAGCCGGCGAGCAGCGCGCCCACGTTCGCGGTGGTGGTGCCGACGCGGGCGAGGGTGCGGCGAACCGTGCCCCACACCAGTGCGACCGAGCCCACGGCCATGAGCGCCTGCGGGAGCAGCAGGCTGAAGCTCGAGAAGCCGAACAGCCGCGCGGACAACACCATCACCCAGAGCGACGCCGGGGGTTTGTCGACCGTGATGAAGTTCGACGAGTCGAGGGAGCCGAAGAAGAACGCCTCCCACGACTTCGTGCCGGCCTGCACGGCGGCGGCGTAGAAGCTGTTGGCGTACCCCGAGACGCTCAGGTCCCAGAGGTACACCACGGCGGTCACGGCGAGGAGCGCCCAGAACGCCGGCCGGAGCCAGCGGGCGTCCTCGCGCTCGCCGAGGAACAAGCGGGCGAGCGGCTTGCGACGCCGATCCTGCGCGTCGGTCAGCGCGGGGCCCCTTCGATCGGTCACGGGTATCGGGTACGTGGTCATGTCGATGAGCATCGGGGGCGTTCCCCGAGCGCGGCACTGCGCCGGCTGTGCGCGGCCTAAGGATGCACGGTGCGAGGTTGGCTGACTCGGCGCCGGCCGGGCCGGCCGGGCCGGCCGGGCTGGCGGGGCTGGGGCGGCGCACGGTGCGCTGTCGTCCGGCCCGTGCGGGGTCGCCTGCTCGGTGCGCGGTTGTGGCGCTGCACGGAGCGGGCAACCTCGCACGGAGTGAGCGAGCCCGCACGGTGCGGCGCCGGTCCCCGGTCGAGCAACCTCGCACGGGCCGAGCGAGCCCGCACCGTGCGCGGGTCAGGCGTACCGCTGCGCCGCGTGGAGGGCCGCCCCCGTGTACGACCCACCGAACAGGAACACGTGCAGCAGCAGCGGCGCGAGCTGGTGGAGCTCGACGCGCTCCTGCCAGCCGTCGGCGAGCCGCGACTCCCGGTCGTAGGCGGCGAGCACCGTCTCCAACCGAGGCAGCCCGAACAGTCCGAGCAGCGCCAGGTCGGTCTCGGCGTGCCCGCCGTGCGCGATCGGGTCGATGAGCACCGCGCCGGTCGGTTCGGACGCGTCCGTCGGCCAGAGCACGTTGCCGGCCCACAGGTCGCCGTGCAGCCGCGCGGGCCGGTCCCCGACGAGTGCGGGCTGCGGCGACCCGAGCGTGCCGTCCTGCACCCGGTCGGCGACCCGCTCGAACACGGCCGCCTGGGCGTGGTCGAACCCGCCGGCGTCGACGATTCGGCGGACGAAGTCGCGGATCCGGTACTCGGCGAAGAACGCGCCCCAGGTGCTCGGTGCATGCGCTGCGTCGACGAACGGGGTGCGGGAGCGTCCCATCCGGAGCGCGGAACCCGTCGTCCAGCCGGCGGGCGGTGCGCCCCAGCGGTCGGCGCCGGCGGCGTGGGTGTGCGCGAGGGAGCGTCCGAAGCGCTCGGCCTGTGCTGCGGTGGGGGAGCCGTCGGTGATCAGCTCGAGGTCGAGCACGGTCGGGGTCGGCCGGTCCAGCACCCGCGCGATCCTGGTGCCGCCAGCGTCTTCGGCCTCGGCGAGCCAACCGAGGCCGGCGGCTTCGGCTGCCGCTTCGTCCGGGGTGGTGAAGGTCTTCACGTGCGTCTCGGCCATCGGTCCATCTTGCCGAGGGGCCGTCGACGTCCGTTCAGCGCACGGTCATCCGGCGAGGAACCGCAGATGACGTTCCACCCGCCCGGCGAACGTCGGGCAATCGGCGTCACGGAGCGCCCCGGGCAGACTCTTCCGTGCGCCGCGGGGACGGCTGGACCAGTACCGCGCCTGCTCGCGTACGACGTCCCGCACGATCCACGGCGCCGAGTCGTCGACCAGGCTGAAGAACTCGTCACAGCGGTACACCTCGTACATCGCTGCATCCGTCGCGCGGAGACCACGGTCCTGCGTGAGGAGGACGTGCGCCCCGCAGGCGATCGCGGCGGCATGCACGTGCCGGTCGTCGGGATCGGTTCCGTGGTACTCGACCGTGGCGTCGAAGTCGTTGACGAGCTCGTCGATCGAGTCGAGGATCGCTGCTCGCAGCCGGGAGACGGCCGACCCGGGCCTGTCGGGGTGCAGTCGGCGGAGGGTGTGCGTGGTCTCGGCCAGTACGTCCTCGGTCGTGTGGAGCTGGAACATGCCGTCCGTGTGCAGTCGGAGCAGGCACGTCCAGTCTCGCAACGTCCGGCTGCAGAAGACGTTCGCATCGACGAAGACCCGCTGAAGCATCACATATCAAGCCTAGTGCGACCGGGTGTCAGTCGAAGGCCTCACCGGACTCGAGCAGTTCGCGAGCTGCCGCAGCGCGGGTGACCCGTCGTGCGTCTCGGGCTGCGAGGACGTCCGCGCGCCGGAGCCGGTGGTGGGTCCCGACGGTGTGTGCAGCGATCTCACCTCGGCCGATGGCCTTCATCAAGGTGGGTCGGGAGATCCCGATGACGTCGGCGGCGACGGTCGTCGTCATCTCGTCGGGGAGGATGCTCGTCGAGACGCCAGCCCCGTCGGCCATGCTGCGGACGAGGTTCGCGACGAAGCCTCCGAGTCGCTCCGGGAGCACGAGTTCCGTGCCGTCGTCGAGGTGGAGCTCGACGGTCGCGACCTGTCGATCGCCAGCGCGCTCGACGAGGTCGACGGCCTCGGCGCGAGCGACCTCGTCGACGCGGAGGGGCCGTGGCGTCGTGGTCTGGCGCATCGGGTCTCCGTCTCGCGTCCGTTGGTGGGCAACTGGCTCAACGGTACCGGGGTTGCACTTGCAAGTGCAACCCGTCAGACCGCGTCGACCAGCGCCCTCGCCAGCGGGTGCCACTCGCGCGACGACGGGCCGCTCAGCACCAGGGTCCGCTCGAGTCGCCGGGCCATCGGCAGCATCACGAGGTCCGGCGGCAGCATCACCCGGCCGAGCGTCGGCACGATCGAGACGCCCTCGCCCCGTTCGATCATCCCGAACATGGTGCTCATCTCCCGCACGCGGTGGGCGTACCGGAAGGGGCGTCCGTCGAGCTCGTGCAGCTTCTGGATCTGGTACTCGCACCCGCCGCCGCCCGCGACCAGGCCGTCCTCGTGCAGGTCGTCGAGCGTGAGCGCGGGCAGTTCGGCGAGCGGGTGGTCGCGCCGGACGACGGCGGCCATCTCGTCCCGGGCGACGACGACGCCCCCAGCCGGCACCGGCGAGGGGTCGACGAGCACGGCTGCGTCCACGGTGCCGCTCTCGAGCCAATCGGGCATCTCGTCGTCGTCGCCCTCGTAGACCTGCACGTCGACGTCGGGCAACGTCACCGCCCACAGCTCGCGGAGCCGCGGTAGCAGGCCCTGGCAGACGGTGGGGACGGCCGCGAGTCGCACGGTGCCGCGCGCTGTGGCGGGCCGGACCACTGCCTCCAGGGCGTCGACCGAGGCGAGCACGCTGCGGGCGTGGGCGAGCAGGCGGTCGCCCAGGGGTGTCGGGACGGCGACCGCACCGCGCCGGACGACCGGCCCGCCGACCTCGCGCTCGAGCCCGGCGACGGCGTGCGAGACGGCCGACTGGCCGACGCCGAGCACGGAGGCCGCGGACGTGAACGACCCGGCGTCGAGCGTGGCGACGAACGCACGGAGCTGGGGGACCGAGACGGTCATGCGTGCTCCTCATGTCGGCATGAACCCCATGCGTTTGCCGCATGGGCGTTGGTGGTTCGACACTAGGCCACATGAACGCCCTCCTCTACGGTCTCGTCGCCCTCACCTGGGGCTCGAGCTTCCTCTTCGCGAAGATCGGCCTCGACGGACTCGCACCGCAGCAGGTCGCCACCGTGCGGACCGTCCTGGGCGGCGTGACGCTCGTCGTGCTGTTGCTCGCGACCCGTCGGCGCTGGCCGCGGGAGCCCCGCGTGTGGGCGCACCTGGCGGTCGTCGCGTTCTTCCTGAACGCCCTGCCGTCGTCGCTGATGGCGTGGGCCGAGCAGACCGTGCCGTCCGGGCTCGCGAGCATCTACAACGCGACGACCCCGATCATGACGCTGGCGGCGCTCGCGGTGCTCGTGCCCTCCGAACGGCTGCGGGGCCGGCAGGTGGCCGGGATCGTGGTCGGCATCGTCGGGGTGCTGGTGCTCGTCGGTCCCTGGGACCTGCTCGGCGACCCGGCCGTCCTGGCGAGCGTCCCGGGACAGGTCGCGTTGCTCGGCATGACCGCCTCCTACGGCATCGGCCTTGCCTACCTGCGGCGCGTGGCGGTGGGCAGCGCGTACGACCCGGTCACGATCGCGACGGTGCAGCTCACGCTGGCGTCCGGCATGCTCCTGCTGGTCGCGCCCGCCATCGCCACCGGCCCGGTACAGCTGGACGGGAGGATCGTGGCCGCGATGGTCGCGCTCGGTTGCGTCGGCACCGGGCTGGCCTACGCGTGGAACACGCGCCTGGTGCAGGCGTGGGGCGCCGGTCGGGCGTCGACGGTCACCTACCTGACGCCGGTGGTCGGCGTGGCGCTCGGCGTGCTCGTGCTCGGTGAGCGCGTGCGGTGGAACGAACCGGTCGGTGGACTGGTCGTGCTGCTCGGCATCGCGCTGGCCTCGGGGGTGCTCGGCCGCCGGAGTCTGCGTCGTCCGGCACGCCCCGCCCGTACGCTGGCCGGGTGACCTCCGGCCAGGACCCCCACGTGGTGCGACTGCTGTTCGCCTCGTCCCACCCCGGCCCGACGGTCACGGTCACGGTGCTCGCCGCCGTCATCGCCGCGGCCGTCGGACACCCGGTGTGGCTCGTGGTCCTGGTCGCGCTGACGGTGGTCGCCGGACAGCTGTCGATCGGCCTGGCGAACGACTGGATCGACGCCGACCGCGACCGTGCCGTCGGCCGGAGCGACAAACCCGTCGCCCGCGGACTCATCGCGGTGGAGACGGTCCGCACGGCGGCGTTCGTGACGGCCGGTGCCGCCGTGGTCCTCTCGCTGTTCCTCGGGCCCGTCGCCGCTGTCGCGCACCTGGTGCTCGTCGCCGCGGGGTGGGCCTACGATGCCGGGCTCAAGCGCACCGTGTCGTCGGTCGTGCCGTTCGTCGTCGCGTTCGGGCTGCTGCCCGTGGTCGCGGTGTCCGCCGGTCCCGAGCAGCTGTGGCCGGCGTGGTGGGCGATCGCCACCGGCGCGGTGTTCGGCGTCGCGATCCACTGCACGAACGTCCTGCCCGACCTGGTCGACGACGCCGCCACCGGGGTCCGCGGGTTCCCGCACCGCCTCGGGCTCCGGGGAGCCGGGATCGTCGCGTTCGGGTCGCTCGTCGTCGCGGCCGGCCTGGTGCTCGGCGGACAGGTGCTCGGTGACGACCCGGTCCGCGGCATCGGGGTCGTGCTCGCCGTGGTCGGGGCGGTCGTCGTGCTGGTGCTCGCCGTGGTGGGGGTCCGGCTGGTGCTGGCGGGACGGGCATCGCGGACCCTGTTCCGGCTCGTCATCGCGTCGTCCCTGGTGCTCGTCGTCGAGCTCGGGTTCGCCGGGGCGCGGCTCGTCGCCTGACGCGAGCCGGCCGCGCGCCGACGCGAGCCGTCAGGCCCAGCGCATGGCGTAGAGCCGAGCCAGGCCGTGCGCGGTCGGCAGCGACAGGACGGTCCGGAGCAGCGCCTCCCGTCCGATGGTGGAGACGGCACCGAGCGGACGACCGAGGCCCATGTTCGCCTCGGCCTGCCGGGCCGCACGGCGGGCGGCTGCCTGCCGGCGGGCGGCGTAGCCGGGCCACGGTCCGGCCACGCCGGTCCGGACCGCACCGGCGAGCAACGGCGCGAGCTCGGCCGCGTCGAGCCAGCCGAGGTTCATGCCCTGCCCGCCGATCGGGCTGATCTCGTGGGCGGCGTCGCCGACGAGCACGACCCGGCCGACGCCGACGCGGTCGGCCGCTCGGCGCCGCACCCGGAAGCCGCTGAGCATCGTGCAGGACGACGGATCCGGGACGACGCCGGTGCGTGCGGCGACGATCGCGGCCAGTCGTGCCGCCGGCTCCGGGTCGGGGGCCGCGCCGCTCGGGGCGAACGCCAGCGAGTCCGGCACCAGGGCGACGTACCGGCGCCGACCGTGCGGCAGGGGGAAGGACTCGACGACGCCTCCGGGGCCGACGTCCACCAGGGCGGCGGTCCGGGCGTCGGCGCCCTCTGGGTCGGCGAAGTCGCCCATCACGTAGCGGTCGGGGTAGTCACGTCCGGTGGTACCGATGCCGAGCAGGTCACGGACGACGCTCCGTGCGCCGTCTGCCCCGACGACGAACGCCGCCCGGACGGTGACCCGTGCGCCGTCCGGGCCGGTGCCGACCGCGTCGACGTGGTCACGGTGCCGGGACAGGGCGGTCACCGTCGTCCCGGTGCGCAGCGCTGCTCCGTCGGCAGCGGCGAGCCGGTCCCGCAGCAGGGACTCGGTGCGGTGCTGGTCGAGCGTCGCGACGTACGGGTGGGTGTCCGAGGCGCGGTCGAAGGTCAGCGTGCCGAGCGTCCGCCCGCGGCTCCGCGCGACGCCGGTGCGCACGAGGGTCGCCTCGGCGAGCACCGGGACGTCGAGCCCGATCGCGGCGAAGGCATCGAGGGACGGCGGGTGGATGCCGATGGCGCGGGAGCCCTCGGGTGCACCGGGGCGACGCTCCCACACCTGCGCGGCGACGCCCCGGGCAGCCAGCAGCGCGGCGAGGAAGAGGCCGACGGGACCACCGCCGACGACGAGGACGTCGGTGCGCTCAGTGGTCACGGGCCGAGCCTACGGTCCGGCGGTCGAGCCGCGCACAGCTGCACTGCTCGTGCGCAGCCGACGACGGAGCCGCTCCACGGGGACCTCGACCGCGTAGGCGGCACCGATCGAAACGAGCAGCACGACGCCGACCAGCCCGACCGTGCCCCACGCGCCGATCGCGAACGTGCCGAGCAGCGCGATGACGAGCGGGTGCCACAAGTAGGCCGAGTACGACACCCGTCGTCCGAACCACGCCACCGGGGTCCAGCTCAGCGCGGTGGCGACGGGCGAGCGCACCGACACCAGGCCACCGATGAGCACCGCCGAGATCACCCCGGTGACCGGCAGGACGACACCGAAGGTCCAGGCGTGCTGCGTCCAGTCGTCGTCGATCCAGAGCAGCACACCCGCCAGGAGTGCGAGGCCGGTCCAGGTCGCGACGTGTCCGGCGACCCCGGCTGCCCGGACGCGCACCCGTTCGTCGTCGAGCAGCAGCGCGAGCGCGCACCCGATCGCGAGCGGCACGACGCCGAGCACCGGCGAGAAGTACACGTCGGGGGTGGCGCCGCCGCTCGGGGACCGGTAGCTCGCCCACGACGCCGCCGACGCCCCGACCACCAGGACGCCGAGGCCCGTCAGCAGCCAGCGCCGTCGGGCCCGCAGTGTCGCGAGCAGCACGAGCACGGGTGGCCAGACCAGGTAGAACTGCTCCTCCATCGACAGGCTCCACGTGTGCGCGAACACACCCTGCGTGGTGTCCCAGAACGCGCGGAAGAGGTTGCCGGTGTAGGTCAGGGCGATGACCCCGGCCTCGCCGGCCGAGAACGACGCGCCCTTGTAGTCACCGACCCAGTTCCACAGCAGCAGACCCACCGCGACGAACACGAGCAGCGCGGGGTAGAGCCGGAGCAGGCGCTTGAGCCAGAACGAACCCAGCCGGACACGACCGGTGCGTCGGCGTTCACCGAGCAGCAGCGTGG
Organism: Curtobacterium sp. 18060; assembly: GCF_902706105.1. Classification (NCBI taxonomy): domain Bacteria; kingdom Bacillati; phylum Actinomycetota; class Actinomycetes; order Micrococcales; family Microbacteriaceae; genus Curtobacterium; species Curtobacterium sp. 18060. The sequence goes on from NZ_CACSJV010000044.1 coordinate 8,943, forward strand.
TGATCAGGAAGCCGGACAGCACGAAGAACACCGTCACGCCGATGAAGCCGCCCTCGAACTGCGGGACGTGCAGGTGGTACAGGACGACGGCGAGGATCGCGATGGTCCGGAGTCCGTCGAGGGCGGGTGCGCGATGGGTGAGCGGGGGCGGTGGCGTCCGGCCCGTCGGGTCGCGGTCGGTCCGGCCCCGCGCGGTCGTCGCGTGGCCGGGCGCGGTCGTCGCGCGGCCAGGTGCCGTCGTCGCGCGGACCCGCTCGGGCGAGAGCACGTCGGTCGTCACGGGCACCTCCTGCGCGATCGGGAGGCCACGACAGCGGGACGCGTCGTGACCGGATCGTCACATGATGCGCGCGGCAGGTAAGAGCCGACTCAACGCCCGGGGTGCACCAGGGTCGCCAGGGCGTCGAGCCGTTCGTGCACGATCGCTGCGAAGGGACGGTCCTCGCCGGGGGTGATCCACTGTGCGAAGGACAGGTGGAACACCGTCACGGCGGTCTCGGCGGCCATCGTCGCCGCCGGTTCGGGGACGCCGCGCTCGCGCATGACCTCGCCCAGGCGTGCCTTCAGGGTGGCGAGCTTGCCGAGCTCCCGTTCGCCGAGCGCTGCGTTCGCGTCGATGATCGTCTGCCGGGCCCGCGACCACGACCGGCGGTCCTCGGGGAAGAACCCGGCGGCGGCGTCGAGGGCGCGTCCGACCAGGTCGAAGGGCGCCGCGTCGGCCGGGGCGGCCGTGATCGGGTCGACGAACATCGCGAGGAAGTCGTCCTGGCCGGCGAACAGGACCTCGCGCTTGTCGGCGAAGTGCCGGAAGAAGGTGCGCTCGGTGACCTGGGCCTCGGCGGCGATCCGCGCGACCGTGGTGCCGTCGTAGCCCTCGGACGCGAAGAGCTGCAGCGCGACCGCCTGCAGTCGTTCACGCGTTCCGGGTTGCCATCGAGCCATGCACAGAGTCTACTGAACAGGACACCTTGATGACAGCGGCTGACATCGAGTGCTACGGTGATGTCAGTTCATGACATCACCGCCGTGGACACCTGCGAAAGGACCACTCATGCACGTGTTCGTCACCGGGGCCTCCGGCTGGATCGGCTCCCACACCGTCGACGACCTGCTCGCCGCCGGACACACCGTCACCGGGCTCGCGCGTTCCGACGCGTCGGCCACCGCGCTCGAGGCGAAGGGCGTCGCCGTCCTTCGCGGTGACCTCGACGACCTCGACGTCATCCGCCGGGGCGCTTCCGAGGCCGAGGGCGTGCTGCACCTCGCCAACAAGCACGACTGGGCGAACGCCGCCGCCACCAATGCCAGCGAGCGGGCCGCCGTCGAGACCATCGGTGCAGCGCTCGTCGGCACCGACCGCCCGTTCGTCCTCGCATCGGGCGTCGCCGGGCTCGCCCAGGGCCGCCCCTCGACCGAAGCGGACGCCAACCCGTTCGTCGGCCCGGACAGCATGCGCGGCGGCAGCGAGAACCGCGGCTTCGACTTCGTCGGCCAGGGGGTACGCACGATCGCTGCCCGGTTCGCGCCCACCACGCACGGCACCGGTGACCACGGCTTCATCGCCGCGATCGTCGGCGCCGCCCGGCAGCGCGGCGTCTCCGGCTACGTCGGCGACGGCACGAACAGCTGGTCCGCCGTGCACGTCACCGACGCCGCCCGGCTCGTCCGCCTCGGTCTGGAGCAGGCGCCGGCCGGCACTCGGATGCACGCCGTCGCCGAGACCGCGATCCCGACCCGGGCGATCGCCGAGGCCATCGGCGAGGTCCTCGGGCTGCCGGTGACCTCGATCGACCCGGCGGACGCGGACGCGCACTTCGGGTTCATCGGCCGGTTCTTCGGCATGGAGATGTCCGCCACGTCCGACGCCACCCGCGAGCTCCTCGGGTGGGAGCCGACCGGCCCCGGCCTGCTCGAGGACATCGCCGCCGGCGCCTACTCCGGCGTGCGGGTCGCGTAGGCGGCGCGGAGCACCCGCGGATGGTGAGCAGAAATGGTCGGGTTCAGTCACCGGACCCGACCATTTCTACTCACGAAGCGAGCCGCGAAGCGACGCGCGACGCGCGAGCGCGTCGGCGCCGACTACTCGGACTTCTGCATCTGCCACGGCTCCGGCTCGCGGTCGCCGTTCGGGCGCACGGGCCGGACGTCGCCGACGATCGGGATCGCGCGCTTCCGCATGAACCACAGGTAGCGGACGAAGAAGTGCGACAGCGTCGACAGCCGGTTGCCGTTGCCGAGCAGCGACGCGATGTGCACCGCCACCCACGCCAGCCACGCGACCGGACCGACGAGCGTGATGCCACCCCGCAGCTGGGCGACCGCGGCGTTCGTGCCGATGGTCGCCATCGTGCCCTTGTCGAAGTACTTGAAGTGCTCGGTGGGCTTGCCCTCGAGCAGACGCTTGATCTGCTTCGCGACGTGCCGTCCACCCTGCAGCGCCGGCTGGGCCAGCTGCGCGAGGGCATCGGACTGCGCCGCGATGTCGCCGGCCGAGAAGATCCGCTCGGCGCCGTTGACGCGCAGGTCGTCGCCGACCTGGATGCGTCCGCCGCTGGTCTGCGGCAGGCCCCAGCCCGATACCTCCTTGTGGGCGGCGACGCCGGTGGCCCAGATGACCTGCGAGGCGGGGATGAACTCGCCGTCGGCCGTCATCACGCCGTCCGTCTTGACCTCGGAGACGCCGGTGTTCAGCCGGAGGACGACGCCGCGCTTCCGCAGGACCTTCGCCGCGTACCGGCGCAGGCGCGGGGCGAACGGCTTGAGCAGTTCGCCACTGCGGTGCACGAGGGTGATCGTGATGGCACCCTTGTCCAGCTCGGGGTACGCCCCCTCGAGTGCCTGGTCGCGGAGCTCCGCGAGTGCGCCGGCCATCTCGACGCCGGTCGCGCCGCCGCCGACGATGACGATCTTGATCTCGTCGGGGCCCTGGTTCGCAGCGGCTTCCTCCAAGCGGGTGAACAGCTCGTCGCGGATGCGCAGGGCCTGCGAGCGGGAGTACATCGAGTACGCGTACTCGTAGGCGCCCGGGGTGCCGAAGTAGCTCGTGTTCACGCCGTTCGCGAGCACCAGGTAGTCGTAGTGCAGGTGCTCGCCGTCGGACATCTCGGCGATGCGTTCGTCGGTCCGGATGCCGGTGAGCAGGCCGTGCCGGAACTCGGCGTTGTCCTGCTTGGCGCGCAGGCTGCGCAGGAAGTACGTCACGTCGCCGGCGTTCAGCCCGCCCGTCGCCACCTGGTACATGAGGGGCTGGAACATGTTGTAGACGTGCCGGTCGACGAGCGTCACCCGGACGGGAGCGTCCGCCAGCTCGCGCATGGCAGCGACACCGGCGAATCCACCGCCGACGATGACGACGTGCGGGCGGGTGTCCTGGGGCATGCTGATCCGGCTTTCTTCGGTTCGTGAGGTGGTCACCCACGAGGGTACGCGCGCTGTGGACCGCTCCCGTCCACTGCCGACCGGGAGGCCCGGGTCGGCTCCGTCAGGCGTCGAGCCGTGCGTAGGTGCTCACGACGTTCCCCTTGCTCGTCACGGTGCTGTCGACCAGCCGCAGGCGCGTGGCCGGGTCGGTCGGCTCGAAGAGCTTCCGGCCGGAGCCGGCGATCGCCGGGTGCACCATCAGCTGGAGCTCGTCCAGGAGCCCCGCGAACAGCAGCTGCCGGACGACGCTCACGCTGCCGCACACCGCGATGTCGGCGCCGTCGCGTTCCTTGAGCTCGCGGACGAAGGTGTCGAGGTCGCCCGGGATCCTGGTGGTGTTCTGCCACGTCAGGTCGTCGCCGAGCGTCGTGGAGGCCACGTACTTCTCGATCGGGTTGATCCACTGCCCGAAGCCGTCGTCGGGGTGCGCCGGCCACCACTCGGACCACTCGAGGTAACTGTTCCTGCCGAGCAGGACGGTGTCGGTGCGGGCCATGAACGCGCCCATCCCGGCCCCGAGCTCGTCGTCGAAGCTGTCGTACTGGAACTCGTACGGGTCCTGCACGACGCCGTCGACCGACGTGAACAGCCCTGCGGTGACCTTGCGCATGGCCGGAGCGTACTGCGGATCAGCTGCCGGTGCCGCTGTCGCTGCTGCTGCCGTCGGTGCCGCTGCCGGATCCGTACCCGGGGAGCTGCCCGGTGCCGTTGCCCGGGAACTGGTTCGTGCCGCCGTTCGTGCCGGGCACCTGCGTCGTCGACTGGGACTGGTCCCCACCGATCGCATGCCCGATGGCGAAGCCGATGCCCCCGCCGACGAGCAGCGCCGCCAGCCCCACGATCGCAGCCAGGACGGGCCAGAACCACGGCGGCTTCGGTGCGCTCTTCCGGCTCGTCGGGGCCGAGGCGGCGTACCACGGGGTGGCGCCGTTCGGGTCGCCGGCGTTCCAGGATCCGGCGTCGGAGCGGTAGGGCTGCTGGGCGTACTGGTTCGGTGCGGGTGCGTCGAGGGTCGCCGTGGAGGTCGGCGTGGGTGCCGAACCCCAGCCGGCCGGTGCCGCTGCCGAGGGAGTGCGGGCGGCGTTGCCCGGCTCGTGGCCGTTCGTGGGAGTGGTGTCGCTCATGGAAGGCAGTGCACACCGCGCCCCTATGTGCAGCCGATGACGAGCCTGACGCAGTGCTGCGAACCGCCGCGTACCCTCGGGGCGTGCGCGATGAGCTGGAGACGGACCCGACCACGTTCCGCACGGAGCCGGCGCGCACGGGCCGACCCGTGCCTCCCGGCATCCCGCTGGTGCGACGCGCGAGGTGGGCCGCACTCGACTGGTGGTACGCGATCTCGTGGCAGGTGCGGAGCCTCGGGCCCACCACCGCTGACGACTACCGGACCGGCGACGGCCAGCCCGTCGTGGTGATCCCCGGCGTCTACGAGACCTGGCACTTCATGCGTCCGCTCATGGACGCCCTGCACGACCGCGGGCACCCGGTGCACGTGCTGCCGGTGCTGCGGCACAACCTGCGGCCGGTGCCGGACTCGGCGCGCGACGTGTTCGCGTACCTCGAGGAGCACGACCTGCGGAACGTGCTCGTGCTCGCGCACAGCAAGGGCGGGCTCATCGGGAAGTACGCGATGACCCAGCTCGACGACCACGGCCGCATCGACCGCATGGTCGCCGTGTCGACGCCGTTCGCCGGGTCGGGCTACGCGCGACTGGCTCCGGTGCGGCACCTGCGGGTGTTCCGGGCGGCCGATCCCGTGCTGGCCGGACTGGCGCGGGAGCTCGACGCGAACGCCCGCATCACCTCGGTCTACGGGGTGTTCGACACGCTCATCCCCGAGGGCAGTGAACTGTCCGGGGCGACGAACGTGCGGCTGCCGGTGGGCGGGCACTTCCGGATCCTCGGTGACGCCCGCACGCGCGCCGCGGTCCTGGCGGCCGCCGACCCGGCCTGAGGCGCGCCCGTCTCGTCTCGTCTCGTCCCCGAGGTTCCGAAATCTCGGCATGTCGGCGCTCGGATCGCCGCAGTTCGGAACCTCGACGGAGATCACCCGGCATGTTGTGGAACCTCAGAGCGCGGCCAACCTGCCTCAGGCCTCGGGCAGGAACAGGCAGAACGGGTGCCCGTCGGGGTCGAGCAGCACCCGGACGTCGTCCTGCGGTTGGAACGCGGCCTGTGTGGCACCGAGCTCCTCGGCGCGGGCGACGGCTGCCGGCAGGTCCTCCACCTGGAAGTCGAGGTGCAGCTGCATGCCGGGGGCGTCGGCGGTGCCGGGCCAGGTCGGCGCGACGTACTCGGGCTCGTACTGCACGGACAGACCGGGGCCCTCGGCGGGGCGGATGCGGGCCCAGGTCGGGTCGTCCTCGTACACGGTCCACCCGGTCAGGGCGCCGTAGAACCGGGCGAGGGCGATCGGCTCCGGGGACTGCAGGACGGTCGCGGCGAGCGTCGGCATCGAGGCGTCTTCGCTGGTCATGCCGCGGAGCGTACGCCGATCAGCGACCACCGATCAGCGGTCAGCGGTCAGCGGTCAGCGATCAGCGATCAGCGATCAGCGGTCGGCGACGCTCGCGCGCTCGACGATGCGGTGCGGCACCACCACGGTCTCGGGCGGCAGGCTCCGGTCCTCGATCCGTCGGGTCAGCAGGTCGAGTGCTGCCGTCGCGAACGCCCGCCGGTCGAACGACACCGTGCTGAGTGCGGGGATCGCGTACGCCGCACCGTCGATGTCGTCGAACCCGATGACGCTGACGTCCTCGGGGACGCGGACACCTCGGGCGGCCAGGACGTGCAGCACGCCGAAGGCGATCGAGTCGGTGAACGCGAAAACGGCGTCGGGCAGGGGGTGCTCGTCGAGCCAGGCTGCGAACGCCGTCGCTGCCGAACTCGTCGTCCAGGACGGCAGCGGCACCCGCAGTGCGGGGTCCGGTTCGATCCCGGCGGTGGCGAGTGCGGCGAGGTACCCACGTTCCCGCAGCTCACTGGTGGCGGTGGGCTCGGACGCCCGGGCGGCACCGGCGACCGCGATCCGGCGGTGGCCCCGGGACACCAGGTAGGCGGTGACCTGCTCGGCGGCGGCCCGGCTGTCGACGTGCACCTGGTCGACGTGCTCGGGTTCGACCTCACCGATCACGACGGTCGGCGGCAGCCCCTCGGTCGAGGCCAGGACGCTCGCGCTGAGCGACACCGGGTTGAGCACGAGGCCGTCGACGAGGTGGGCGCGGGCTCGTGAGACGAGTTCGCGCTCGCGGGCCGGGTCGTTGCCGGTCTGGTCGAGCTGGACGACCCATCCGCGCTCGCGGGCGAGTTCGACGAACCACTGCGCGAGTTCGGCGGAGTAGGCGCTGCCCATCTCGGGAAGGGTCAGGGCGATCGCACCGGAGCGGCCGTTCCGCAGCCCGCGGGCGGACAGGTTCGGCACGTAGTCGAGTTCGGCGACGGCCCGCTCGACGCGCTCGCGGGTCTCCGGGCGCACCACCACGCCGCCGTTGATGACGTTGGAGACGGTCTTCGGCGACACCCCGGCGAGGGTGGCCACGTCCCGCACGGTTGCGCGCATCGGGACGAGCGTAGCGCGGCCGGTCTCCGTTGGAGGCGTCGTGCGGGGCTGCGGGTGTGCGCTCACTGGAGCGTTACAACGATGGAAACGTTTGGCAACGGATTGCCACGTTGTAACTCCGCACGCCAGGGTCGCTGCAGGAATCCAACGGAGGAGGCCACCGAGTGACGAAGCTCGACGTCCGCGCGACGACCACCGCGCACACCGCACCACCACCCGACCCCGGGCTCCGCCGACGGAGCACGTGGCAGCGGATCCGCCGCGACCGGGTGCTGCTGCTGATGGGCCTGCCGGGAGTCGCCCTGCTGCTCGGGTTCCACTACCTGCCGCTGCTCGGAAACCTCATCGCATTCCAGGAGTACCTGCCGTTCGTGCCGCTCGGCCGCAGCCCCTGGGTCGGGTTCGAGAACTTCTCGGTGGTGTTCGACGGCAACGGCGAGTTCCTCGGCGCGCTCCGGAACACCCTCGTGATCACCCTCGTGCAGGTCGTGTTCGTGTTCCCCGCACCGATCATCCTGGCGCTCATGCTCAACTCGCTGCTGTCCGAGCGGATCAAGGGCGTCGTGCAGTCGATCCTGTACCTGCCGCACTTCCTGTCGTGGGTGATCGTCGTCGCGGTGTTCCAGCAGATCCTCGGCGGCTCCGGGCTCGTGAACAACGCGATCCGTGCCGCCGGCGGTGACGCGATCGACTTCCTCGGCAACCCCGACGGGTTCATCGCCCTGCTCACCAGCCAGGTGATCTGGAAGGACACCGGCTGGGCGACGATCCTGTTCCTCGCCGTCCTCAGCTCGATCGACGCCAGCCTGTACGAGGCGGCGAAGATGGACGGCGCCTCGCGCTGGCGCCAGCTGTGGCACGTCACCCTGCCCGGCATGCGCGGCATCATCATCCTGCTGCTCATCCTGCGGCTCGGCGACTCGCTCACCGTCGGCTTCGAGCAGATCATCCTGCAGCAGCAGGCCGTCGGTCGTGCCGCCAGCGAGGTCCTCGACACCTACGTCTACAACAACGGCGTGCTCGGTGGGCAGTGGGGTGTCGCCGCGGCCGTCGGACTCGTCAAGGGCGTCGTGGGCGTGCTGCTCGTGCTCGGCGCCAACAAGCTCGCGCACGTCTTCGGTGAAGCGGGCGTCTACCAGAAGGAGTCGCGATGACCGCCACGCACACCGTGACCGTCCCACGGGCGAAGAAGCGCAAGCGCGGTGGCCCGGACGCGGCTCCGCTGCCCGGACGGCTGCTCACCGGAGCGGTCCTGCTCGTGATCTGCCTCGTGGTGATCCTGCCGTTCGTCGGCATCGTGTCGACGAGCCTCGCACCCACCAGCCAGGTGAACGACGCCGGCGGGTTCGTGATGTGGCCGAAGGGCTTCGACCTCAGCGCCTACGAGAGCATCTTCGCCGGCGGTGTCGTCACCCGGGCCCTGGTCGTGAGCATCGGCATCACCACCGTCGGCACGCTCATCAGCCTGTTCGTGAGCGCGATGCTCGCCTACGCCCTCAGCCGTCCGGGCTCCTACGGGTCGGGCGCCGTGCTCGGCCTCGTGCTCGTCAGCCTGCTGTTCGCGCCCGGCCTCATCCCGAACTACCTCGTCGTCAAGCAGTTCGGGCTGCTCGACTCGTACTGGGCGCTCATCCTGCCCACCGCCCTGAGCGCCTTCAACGTCATCGTGATGCGGTCGTTCTTCATGGCGATCCCGCAGGAGCTCCTCGAGTCGGCACGCATCGACGGCGCCGGTGACTTCGCGGTGTTCTGGCGGATCGTGCTGCCGCTGTCGAAGGCCGTCCTCGCCGTCATCGGCCTGTTCTACGCCGTCGGCTACTGGAACGCGTTCTTCAACGCGCTGCTCTACATCAACGACACCGCGAAGTGGCCCCTGCAGCTGGTGCTCCGCACCTACGTGATCAACAACGCGCAGCTCGGCGGCGCCGACCTCGGGGCGTCCGCCGATGCCCTCCCACCCCAGGCCTCGATCCAGATGGCGATCCTCGTCGTCTCGATCGTGCCGATCCTCATCGTCTACCCGTTCCTGCAGCGGCACTTCGCCAAGGGTGTCCTGACCGGTGCGGTGAAGGGCTGACCAGCGTGACGAACAACGGAATCACCCGCCGCGCGCTCATCGCGGGCGGTCTCGGGGTCGCAGCCACGGGCCTCCTGGCCAGCTGCTCCACCGTGACCCGCTCGACCGACGTCAAGGCGATCAACCAGGCGGTCACGCTGCCGGACTACGTGCCGTGGGCCGGCGGGCCGGAGCCGGCGTTCCCGAAGACGAGCGCCCTCATGCCGAGCGCCTTCCGGAAGATCCCGGCGTCGCTCGTGCCCACCGACGGCAAGCCCGGCGACGGCTCGACCGTGCACGGCAGCGTGCCGACGAACTCGCCCGTGCCGCCCTCGAAGGGCAGCAACCCGTACTGGCAGGGGCTCGACCAGCGGATGGGGATCGACCTCGACCTCACCATCACGCCGAACGCCGACTTCGGCAACAAGTTCGCCACGCAGGTCGCGGGCGACACCCTCGGCGACGTGTTCACGGTGTTCGGGTCGTTCCCGTACCTGCCGCAGTTCCTCGAGGCCAAGGCCGCCGACCTCAGTCCGCACCTGTCCGGCAGTGGCGTCCGCGACTACCCCTACCTCGCCAACCTGCCGACCGCGTCGTGGCGCGGCACCGTCTTCTCCGGCGGCATCTACGGCGTCCCCGTCCCGCGCGGACCGTTGACGTCGCAGGCCCTGTACCGCCGGCAGGACCGGTTCGAAGCCCTCGGCGTCGACCCCGCGTTCTCGAGCGTCGACGAGTTCGTGCAGGTCTGCCGCGACGTCTCGGACCCGCACAGCAACCGGTGGGCCCTGGCCTCGGTGCCGACGAACATCCTCGGTCCGATGCTCGGGCTGCCGAACCAGTGGCAGGTCGAGGGTGGCCGGTTCACCCACATGTACGAGCTGGACGAGTACCAGGACCTGCTCGAGGTGTCGCGGAAGCTCATCGCCGAGGACCTCGTCCACCCGGACAGCATCACCGCCTACAACGGCAAGGTCTGGTTCGTGCAGGGCTCCGCTCTCATGCTCTCCGACACGTACAGCGCCATCCCCGGACTGCTGCAGCAGGCCACCCCGGGCAGCGGGTTCGAGCTGACCATCGCCCCCTTCGTCGGACCGTCCGGAGCGGAGTCGAAGCCGTGGCTCGGCGACCCGAACAACGCGATCGCGGCCGTCGCCGCCGGCGGTGAGGAGCGCGTGAAGATGCTCCTCGAGGTCCTGAACTGGTGCGCGTCGCCCTTCGGCACCGAGGCCTGGATGTACCGCAAGTTCGGCATCGAGGGCCGCGACTTCGAGTACCGCGACGGATCCCCGGTCCTCACGAAGACGGGCAACAGCGAGACCGCGCTCGGCGAGTTCCCGTTGCAGTACTTCACCGAGTGCCCGCTGCCGCTGTACTACTCGGGCAACCCGACGATGACGGACACCGTCTACGAGTCGCTGTCGTCGTGGGTCGACCGCGGGCTGCCGAACCCCGCCTACGGCCTGTACTCGCCGACGAACTCGACGACCGGGCCGGCCCTCGGCACCTTCGCGACGAACGCGATCAACGACGTGCTGCTCGGGCGGGCGAAGGTGTCGTCGTGGAAGGGGACCGTGCGGGAGTGGCGTCGCCGGGGCGGCGACGCGATCCGCCGCGAGAACCAGCAGGCGTTGGCAGCGCGGTCGTCCTGACGCGCTCGTCGTCGCGTGGTGTGGCGCCCAGACGCCGCGCCGTTTCTCGGCGTCTCGCGCACACGACGGCGTCCTGCGCGGCCCTGGACTCAGGGCGAGCGGACGGGAGGCCCGTGGCGGGGTCCGCCACGGGCCTCCCGTCCGTCAGCGTGGCCCGGCCACCCCGACCAGGTTGCCCGCAGGATCGCGGAAGTGCGCGACGGTGACCCCGCCGCCCTCGTTCCGGGTCGGTGGCAGTGCCGCCGACCCGCCCAGGCGCTCCGCGTCCTGCAGCGCGGCGGCGACGTCGTCGACGCCGACGTAGAAGACCGCGTGGGTGGCGAAGCCCGGACCGCCGCCGATGCCGCCCGCGACCGGACCCGCGCCGTCGACGGGTTCGAGGAACGAGTACGACGTCTGATCGGAGACGGCCGCAGCGACCGGCGCTCCGGGTGGCGCATCCCAACCGAACAGTGCGGCGTAGAAGGCGCGCAACCGATCCGGGTCGGGGCCGATGAGTTCGACGTGCACCACGGCGTTCGTCATGGGGCCGTTGTACTCCCGGCGCGGACCATGTGGACCTCGCGGACGCCGTCGTCGACCTGCGCGCTGCCGTCCGGCGCGAAGCCGTGCTTGCGGTAGAACGCCTGCGCACGCGGATTCGGGTCGGCAACCCACAGCGTGACCCGCTCGTCCGGGCCGACCACCGCGTCGAGGAGCCCGCTGCCGGCGCCGGATCCGTGGTGACCGTCGAGCAGGTAGAGGACGAAGAGGTGCACGTCTGCGGCACCCGCCCCGCCGGTCGCCGGACCCGCCATGGCGATGCCGACGACCGTTCCCTCGTGTTCGGCCACGGCGACCCGGTTCGCTGCGAACCGGGCGTCGGTGAGTGCCGCCGTCCAGAACGCTTCGCGACGGACGACGAAGGACGGGTCGTCGAGGACCTCGTCCCGCATCAGGCCGCGGTACGTCGTCCGCCACGATGCGACGTGGACGCGGGCCATCGCGGCCGCATCGGTCGGCAGCGCAGGTCGGACCGTCACGCCAGCCACGACGGGTCCGCGAACAGGTCCTCGAGCTCCTGGACCAACCGCGAGGTGTGGAAACCGTCGGCCGCCGCGTGGTTGATCTGCAGCGCCAGCGGCATCACCGTGCGGTCACCCTCCGTCCGGTACCTGCCGAGCGTGATGATCGGCAACAGGTGGTCGTACCCGTCGCGGACGTGCAGCGCGAACCCCGTGAACGACGTGCGGGGGAAGGTGGAGACGTCGAACACGTTCCGGGGCCTGTCCTCCTGCGGGAACATCCGGACGTCGTCCCGGTACCGATCCATCGTGTCGACCGCGACGGCGTGGAACCGGCCGGGGTCCTCGTCGTAGGGCACGACCAACGCCGAGAAGGTCTCCGTGTCCGGGTGGAACACCGTGAACATCGGGTGCACGGCGTCCCAGACGCCGGGGGAGCCGTCGTCGAGCAGCTGCATCCGGAACTCGGGATGACGGTTGACCACGGTCGCGATCGCCCAGATCTGGGACGCGTAGGTCTTCGCCGCGCTCGTGCGGACCGCCGCGACGAAGGCCGTCACGTCGACGTCGACGGTCACCTCGTAGGAGCACTGCACACGCTGGCGGTAGTGCTCGAAGTGCTCGCGGCGGGGCCAGGTGGCCAGGTCGATCGGTCGGAGCTCCGTCATGGCACCAGTCTGGTCGCGAGTGCGGCGTCGAGTGCTGCCCGCTCACCGTCGATCGTCAACGCGACCTCGACAAGCGCCCGTCGCTTCCACAGGAGGAGCAGCACGTCCTCCGCCCGACCAGTGACGATGACGGCGGCGTCGCCACCGTCCGTGCCGTCGAGCGAGGCCTCGCCGGGTGCGTCGGAGAACGCGAACGCGACGGTCCGCGCCAGCGCCGCGATGCGGCCGAGCCGCACCTGACGCGGGTACAGGTCACCGACGACCTCACGAACGCCGTCGGTCGCCAGCTCGACCGGGAGGCCCGGCTCGACTCCCAGCGCCCGCTGCGCGTCCCACAGGTGGATCGCGGTCTCGTGCGCCTGGCGACGTGCCCAGGTCGCGGCCGTGTCCGGCGGGTAGATCGCCGAGCACGGGGTGTCCGAGGAGCGTGCCCGGAGCGCCGCGACGAGTTCGTCGGCTCCCGTGCGGAAGCGGTCCGCGAGGTCGTCGTGCGCGAGCGGTGCGGGCTCCGAACCGGTCAGTTGCCCGAGCGCCCACCGGTGCACGTCGGTCAGATGGACACCGAGGTCCTCGACGGACCAACCAGGGCACGACGGCACCGGTGCCGCGCGGTCGCCGGACCGCAGGACGTCGTCGAACCGTTGCGCTGCTCCGGCGAGGGCGGTGAGGTGGGTGTCGTACGTCGACATGGAGCCAGCATGGTCACGAGGTGCTCCCTAGGGTGGAGCCATGCCGACGCTCGAACGGGTTCCTGCCCTGACCGCCCCGGGACTGCTGGCCGCACCGGTCGCCGCAGCGCTCGCCACGTTGCCCGCCGATGTCGCAGCACGGATCGAGGCAGCTTCGATCGACCCTGACCTGGCCGACACCGCCGCGTTCTCGGATGCGTACGGCTTCCCGCTCGACGGCGGGGCGAACTGCATCGTCGTCGCGGGCAAGCGCGGCGAGGACGTCCGGTTCGCCGCGTGCGTCGTGCTCGCCCACACCCGCCTCGACGTGAACCGTGTCGTCCGGAAGCTGCTCGACGTGCGGAAGGCGAGCTTCGCGCCGATGGACCAGGCCGTGGAGCTGACGGGCATGGAGTACGGCGGGATCACCCCGATCGGGCTCCCCTCCGACTGGCCGGTGTACGTCGATTCCCGCGTGCTCGATGCACCGGACGCGGTGATCGGGGCAGGCCGCCGCGGCGCGAAGGTGTTCCTGCCCGGCTCCGTCCTCGGAGCGCTGCCGGGTGTGCAGGTCGTCGAGGGCCTGGCGACCGAGGGGCTCGCGACCGAAGCCTGATCAGTCGTTCGGGCGGATGAGGCAGAACGGGTGGCCCGCCGGGTCGAGGTACACGCGGAACGTCGGGGTCGCCGAGCCCGTCGCGGTCGCACCGATCGCCAGGACCGCTGCCTCGCCGTCGTCGAGGTCCTCGACCTTCACGTCGAGGTGGCTCTGCTGCGGGACGAGCTGGCCGGGCCACTCCGGTGCGCGGTAGTCCTCGACCTGCTGGAACGCCAGGAGCGGCCGCTGGTCGGTGAAGGGGAGCGCGACCTCGGCCCAGTCCTCGTCGAAGCCGACGATCTCGCCGCCGAGCAGCTCCGCGTAGAAGCGCGCCAGGCCGCGAGGGTCTGCGCAGTCCAGGACCACCATGTCGAGTGTGCCGATCATGGCCGTCACGGTAGACCGATCAGCGCGCTGCGGTCAGGGCCTTCGTGATCCGCTGCAACGACACCGTCTCGGCGGTGCCGAGTTCCTGCGCGAACAGGCTGAGGCGGAACTCCTCGAGCATCCACCGCGCGTGCACGAGCTCGGGGTGCGAACCGACTGCCGGAGGGAAGGCCCCGCCGGCGTCGACGTAGCGGTCGGTCGCGACGGTGACCTCGCGCATCCACGTGGCATCGCGCCCGGGGTTCTGCAGCAGCTTCTGCACGCGCGCCTCGATGCCCTGCAGGTAGACCCGGATGCGCCGGAGCCGGTCGGTCCCGGCGACGGAGACGAACCCCGGGGAGACGAGACGCTCCATCTGCTGGCGCATGTCCGTCAGCGCACCGAGCAGGGACATCGAGTTCGCCTGCTTGAGTGCTCGTTCGGCGGACCGTTGGGCGAGGAGCACGGCAGCGAGCTCGGACACCGCCGTGAACATCGTGTCGACGACCGTCGCCGACACGGAGTCACGAACCGCTTCGAACGCGGCCTTCGTGAACACGAGCCCGTCCGGGTGAGCGCGACGGATCACCGCGTCGACGACGGCCGCGAGCACGTCGTCGAAGAGTGCGTTCGTGGAGGCGTACGGGCTCGACGCGAGTGCGAGCTTCTCCTGCGCGGTCAGGTGCGACTGGATGTACGACACCGGCGACGGCACCGCGAGCATCACCAGGCGACGGACCCCGGCGGGCATGCGCACCTGCCGGTCGGACGGCGTCGCGAGCAACTGCACGCCGACGGTCGCCTTCGGGCCGGAGCCCTCCTCCACCAGGGACGGGTAGGCGCGGATGACACCACCGGCCTGCTTGGTGTCGAGGGTCTGCGGCAGGTCCTGGGCCGGCCACGTGGTGAGGCCGGACTGTTCCACCCCGGCTCCGCCACCGGCGGCGGCGACGCGAGCCGCGCCTCCTGGCTGTCCCGCAGCCCGCACCGTGGCGGAGGCGACACTCTGCTGCGTGCGGTCCTTGAGCTTCGTCTGCAGGACCGACAGGTCCTTGCCGGCCTCGACCCGCCGACCACGTTCGTCGACGACCGCCCAGGTCGGCAGCAGGTGCGACGGCACGCGGGCCAGGTCGAAGTCGGACTCCGACACCGGGACGTAGGTCATGCGCTGGATCGCCTTGGCCAGGGTCGCGCGGAACGACTCGGTCGGCTCGGTCGGGGCGTCGTCCGGCAGTTCGGCGACGATCTTCTCGGCCCAGTCGGCGGCGGGTACGACGTTCTTGCGGATCTGCTTCGGCAGCGACTTGATGAGGGCGGTCACGAGCTCCTTGCGCAGGCCGCGGACCTGCCAGTCGAAGCCCTCTTCGCGCATGCGGGGGAGCAGTGCGAGCGGCACCTGCACGCTGACACCGTCGTCCTGCGCGCCCGGCTCGAAGCGGTACTGGATCGCGAGTCGCTGGTCGCCGCTCCGCCATTGGGTCGGGTACTCGACGTCGTCCTCCGCTGCTTCGGCAGCGGATTCGTCCAGGAGGTCCGCCCTGCGCATCGTGAGCAGGTCCGGCTGGTCGCGGCGCGTCGTCCGCCACCACCCCTCGAAGTCGCGGGTCGTCGCGATGTCGGCGGGGATGCGGGCGTCGTAGAACTCGTAGACGTTCTCGTCGTCGAGCAGGATGTCGCGCCGGCGCGTGCGCTCCTCGAGCTGCTCGAGTTCCTTGCGGAGCTTCCGGTTGGCACGGTCGAACGCCTGCTGCGACTCCCACTCGCCCTCGACCAGGGCGTGGCGGATGAAGAGCTCGCGCGAGTGCTCCGGGTCGATCCGGGCGTACTGCACGCGGCGCCGCTGCACGATCGGCACGCCGAAGAGGGTCACGCGCTCGTACGCGACGACCGCGCCCTGTTTCTTCTCCCAGTGTGGCTCGCCGTAGGTGCGCTTCAGCAGGTCACCGGCGAGGGGCTCGACCCACGCGGGGTCGATCCGGCCGACGGTCCGTGCGAACAGTCGACTGGTCTCGACGAGCTCGGCCGCCATCACCGCGTCGGGCTGCTTCTTCGCGAGCACACTGCCCGGGAACACCACGAACCTGGTGTTCCGCGAGCCGAGGTAGTCGCGCTTCTCGCGGTCGCGCAGCCCGATCTGGCTGAGCAGACCGGCGAGCAGGGACCGGTGCACCGCGTCGCCGTCGTCGGAGCGGGACTGCCCGACCCGGACATCGACCTGCTTCGCGGCGCGGGAGAGCTGGCGGTACAGGTCCTGCCACTCGCGGATGCGCAGGTAGTTGAGGAACTCGGCCTTGCAGAGCCGGCGGAACGCGCTCGACGACAGCTCGTCCTGCTTGTCCTCGATGTAGTTCCACAGTGCGAGCAGGGTGAGGAAGTCGCTCGTCGGGTCGGCGAAGCGGGCGTGCATCTGGTCGGCGTGGGCGCGCTTCTCGAATGGGCGTTCGCGGGGGTCCTGGATGCTCAGGGCGCTGACGACGGCGACGACCTCGCGACCGACGCCCTGCCGTCCGGCCTCGAGCACCATCCGGCCGAGCCGTGGGTCGATCGGCAGCCGGGTGAGCTGTCGTCCGGACTTGGTGATCCGGCCGTCCTTGTCGACGGCGCGGAGTTCGCGCAGCAGGTCCAGGCCGTCCTTCACGCCGCGGGAGTCCGGTGGCTGCAGGAACGGGAACGACTCGATGTCGCCGAACCCGAGCGAGATCATCTGCAGGATCACCGCGGCGAGGTTCGTCCGCAGGATCTCGGGGTCGGTGAACTCGTCGCGACGCTCGAAGTCGTCTTCGGAGTAGAGCCGGATCGCGATGCCGGCGCTCGTGCGGCCCGCTCGACCCGAACGCTGGTTGGCGCTGGCCTGCGAGATCGCCTCGATCGGCAGCCGCTGCACCTTGGCGCGCGGGGAGTACCGCGAGATGCGGGCGGTCCCGGTGTCGATGACGTACTTGATGCCGGGTACCGTCAGCGAGGTCTCGGCGACGTTCGTGGCGAGCACCACGCGTCGGCGGATCCCCGGCGTGGTGCGTCGGTCGAAGACGCGGTGCTGGTCGGCGGCGGAGAGCCGGCCGTACAGGGGCAGGACCTCGGTGCCCTGGTAGCGCTTGCCCTCGATTGCGTCCTGCGCGTCGCGGATCTCGTTCTCGCCGGACAGGAACACGAGCACGTCGCCGGGTTCTTCGCGCGCGAGTTCGTCGAGTGCGTCGGTGATCCCCTGCAGGGTGTCGCGGTCGTCGGCGCCGTTCGCCCCGCCGCGGTCGGCCGTGCGCGAGTCGGTCTCGTCGTCCTCGTCGGTGTCGTCGGCGTCCTCGGACACGAGCGGACGGTACCGGATCTCGACGGGGTAGGTCCGCCCGGAGACCTCGATGATCGGGGCGTCGCCGAAGTGCTTCGAGAAGGACTCGGGGTCGATCGTCGCGCTCGTGATGATGAGCTTGAGGTCAGGGCGCCGCACCAGGAGCCGCTTGAGGTAGCCGAGCAGGAAGTCGATCGTGAGCGACCGCTCGTGCGCCTCGTCGATGATGATCGTGTCGTACCGCTTCAGGTCGCGGTCGAAGTGGATCTCGTTCAGCAGGATGCCGTCGGTCATCAGTTTGATGCGGGTGTTCGACGACACCTTGTCGGTGAACCGGACCTGGTAGCCGACGAGGTCGCCGAGGTCGCTGCCGAGCTCTTCGGACACGCGCTCGGCGATGGTGCGAGCGGCGATCCGGCGGGGCTGGGTGTGCCCGATGTGCTCACGCCCCAGCTCGAGGCAGATCTTCGGCAGCTGGGTGGTCTTGCCCGAGCCGGTGGCCCCCGCCACGATGACGACCTGGTTGTCACGGATGGCGGCCGCGATGTCGTCCCGACGCTGCGAGACCGGCAGTTCGGGCGGGTACGTGATGACTGGCGGCGTGGGAGACATGAGCATTCCAGGATACCGTCACGCCGCCGGTGCTGCGAGTCCGGCGGCCAGGTCTCCTGCGGACCGAGCGGGCAGGGCGCACACGCGGTCGTGGCAGACGTACGCAGCCGGGTCGAGTGCGTCCCGTGCCTCGAACAGTTCGAACCCCGCAGCTGACCACTCCGCAGCCTGCGTCGGGGTCACACGAGCGATGACCGTGCCGAGTCGGCGCGCGGCGCGGACGGCATCGCGGAGTGGGTCGTGCGGGTCCGACGTCACGACCACGACCTCGCGCGAGGGCCGTTGCAAGCCGAGTGCGACACCGAGGGCGTCGGCGTGCCCGAGCGGTCGCTCGGTACCCGTCGTCGCGCGGTCGGCCACCAACCGCGCGGCCGCCGTCCGGTACGCGGAGTCGCCGGTCAGCGCCGCGAGGCCGGCTGCCGCTGCGGCCAGCGCCACCGTGCCGGAGCGCATCGCGGTCTGCGGCTGTTCCCCGGTTGCCGTGCCCGCTCCGGCGAGCACGGCGTCGACGTCGAACCGGTTCGCCAGGCCGTCGTCGACCAGGGCACGAGCCGTCACGGCGTAGGTGACCTCGCCGGTCACCAGGGCGAGCTCGAGCAGACCCTCGGCCAGCAGCCCGACGTCCTCGATGGTCGCCGGTGCTGCTGACGCGCCGCGAGGCGTGCTCGAGCGGACCACGACGTGCCCGTCACGCACGTGCGACCGCAGCAGCGCATCGGCCGCATCCCGGGCGATGCCGATCATCTCCGGGTCGTCGTGGCGGTCACCGGCGATCGCGAGTCCGCGGATCGCCAGGCCGTTCCAGCCGGTCAGGACCTGGTCGTCGAGTGGTGGCGGCTCGAGGAGCGCGCGCTCCGACAGCGGCCGTCGGTACCACTCGCCCTCCACCCGCTGGCCGTCGATCGTGGACTCGCTGTCCTGCGCGGCGACGAACGCCCCGTCGTCCTGCCGCAGGGTGTCGCGCAAGAAGTCCGCGATGCCGCGCGCCTGTTCGGCACCGGCGACCGCGAGGAGTCCGGCGTTGTCGTAGAGCATCCGCTCGTAGTGCGGCACGCTCCAGTCGCGCTTGGTGGCGTACCGGAAGACACCGCCGTCGGCATCGGTCAGCTCGGAGGCCCGGATCGCATGGAGCGACCGGTCGAGCAGGCCGTCGGCCTCGGCATCGCCGTCGCGTGCTGCATCGGCGAGGAACTCCAGCAACGGCGTGCTCGGGAACTTCGGGGCGCCACCGAAACCCCCGTAGGTGGTGTCCTCGGCCTGTGACAGCTGACCGGTGACGGCCCGGATGCTGTCGACGGACGGGAGGCGCGGGTCGGCTCCGCCAGGACCGTCGCCGGCGCGGGCGGTCGCGTCCGCCGCGGCCCCCTGCCGGATCGCCGTCGCGATGGCCGCGGCGTTCGCGTCGACTTCGTGCCGCCGCTCGGTCCACGCGTCGAGCACCGCCGCCAGGATCTGCCGGAACGCGGGCACCTGACCGACGGGGGTCGGCGGGAAGTAGGTGCCGGCGAAGAACACGTGACCCTCGGGCGTCAGGAACGTGGTCAGGGGCCACCCGAGCTGCTGGGTGAACGCGCTCGCCGCGGCCATCAGGCTGGCGTCGACGTCGGGACATTCTTCGCGGTCGACCTTGACGGCGACGAAGTCCTGACGGAGGAGTGCGCCGATCTCCGGGTCCGCGAAGCTCTCTCGTGCCATGACATGGCACCAGTGGCACGTGGCGTAGCCGACCGACACCAGGACCGGGACGCCGCGCTCACGTGCCTCGGCGAAGGCTTCGGGGCCCCACTCGCGCCAGTCCACGGGGTTGTCGGCGTGCAGCCGGAGGTACGGGCTGACCGAGGTGCCGAGTCGGTTGTCGTTCATGGCTCCAGCGTGCCCCGTGGTGACTGAGCGGGCCAGCGACGGGCGCGATCTGTGGACGGATCGCGGAGTCCACAGGCCGCAGCGGGACGGTCAGCGGGGGAGCCACCCCGTCAACGCGGCGAGACGCTGTGCGACCTGGGTGGGGGTGAGACCGTCCGTGTCCACCCGGGTGACCGTGTCCCCGGAAGCCGAGTCGAGCCTCCCGGCCGTCCGCGTGCTGTGCGCGAGCTGCGCCTGCGGGACGTCGCCACCCGACCGTCGGGCCAGCCGCTCGGCGGTGGGACCGTCCGCCGCGCGCAGCAGGACCGTCGTGACCACGGGGTCGTCGCCCATGGCGGCCGCCAGACGCCCGTGTTCGAGCACGGAAACGGTGTTCGTGTAGACCAGCCGGTGGTGGCCGAGCTCGCGGTAGGACGTCCACAGGGCTGCGAGGTTCCGCTCCGCGAGCCGCGCTTCGGGGTGCTCGACGTGCGGTGCCGGGTGCGCCAGGTCGAGCAGGTCGCCCTCGATCACCGCGTGGCGCACGTCCGCGGCGACGAGCAGGTCGTGCAGCGCCTCGGCAGCGGTGGACTTGCCGACACCGGACCGCCCGCCGATGAACAGGACCTCGGAGCGGGGCGTGCTCGGCACCGTCACCCGAGGCCCAGCGACAGGAGCGCGAGGGCAGCGTCCTCGGGGCCGTAGTCGAACATGCGCTCCCAGAACGGGTCGTCGGCCCACGGCACGTCACCGTCAGCCGGTGTGGACTGCGCCGTCTCCACCAACCAGTCGAGTTCGGGCAGGACCGCGGCCGCGAAGGTCGGCGGCTGCCACCCGAGCGCCCGTGCCGCCGTCGTGTCGAGGACGAACGGTGACGGCGACGACCACGGGGTCGTGCCGACGAAGGCAGGGGCGTCCGCGTCGAGCAGGACCTCGTCGAACCGGTGGTCGAGGTGCCCAGCGATCGTCCGCACGATCTCGAGCGCCGTCGGAGCGGAGTCGTCGGCGACGTTGAGGATGCGCCGGTCCGGAGCGTCCGCGACCAGGCGGACGAGCGAGCCGATGCCGCTCGCCGCCGTCGTGTGGTCCACGCCGCGGCCGAGGTCCGCGAGCAGGATGCGTTCGCGGCCATCGAGGACCCGGCGGACCACGAACCACTCGCGCGGACGGCCGATGCCGACGCCGTACACCTTCGACGGGCGCAGCACCGTGACCGGGGCGCCGTGGTCGAGCAGCACCTGCTCGGACGCCACCTTCGCCACGCCGTAGCCGTCACGGCTGGTCGGGTCGCCGTCGCCCGCGGTGACGGTCGGCTGGATCTCGGTGACCGCGGCGCCGAAGACCGGCTTGTCCGTCGAGTTCGCGTGCCGACCCTGCTCGTCGACGTAGACCGCACGCGAGGAGACGAACACGGTGGACCCGACGTCATCGAGGAACGGCAGGAGCTGCGTCGCGTCGTCGCGGGGCAACCCCACGGTGTCGACGAGCAGGTCCGCGCCGGGGCGGAGCAGGTCGCGCAGGGTGCTCGTGTCGCGGCGGTCACCCGCGGTG
Organism: Curtobacterium sp. 18060; assembly: GCF_902706105.1. NCBI lineage: Bacteria > Bacillati > Actinomycetota > Actinomycetes > Micrococcales > Microbacteriaceae > Curtobacterium > Curtobacterium sp. 18060. Next base: position 30,222 of record NZ_CACSJV010000044.1, read on the forward strand.
AAGGTCGCGCCGCGGGCGGTGAGGGAATCGGCTGCCGGGCCTCCGCGGCGGGCGAGGACGTCGACCTGCCAGTCGTCGCCGCCCCGCCCGGAGGCGTCGAGGAGTTCACGCGCGACGGCCGAACCGATCCCGCCGGTACCGCCGAGGATGACCGCGCGTCTGGAGCTCATGCGCCAACGCTAGCCGGGACGCGCGTCGTCGTCAGGACGCCAGGGCCTCGGGCTCGTGCCGCCACCAGTCCAGCAGCGAGCCGTCGTACACGGTGACCTTGTCGTGGCCGAGCACGGTCAGCGCCAGGGCATCGACGCACGCGGCGCTGCCGACCCCGCAGTACGTCACGATCTCGTCCTCGCCGACGACCGCGGCGAACGCCTCGGCGAGCTTCGGCCCGCGCAGGTACGCGTTGGTGTCCGGGTCGACCAGGGTGTCCACGGTGATCGGGGTGCTCCCCGGGATGATCGGCGGGTGGTCGTCGCCGAGGGCCGCTGCGGGCGCCGCGAACACCAGTGCCGCGGGCTGTTCACCCGTCACTGCTCGGCGGACACGGGCGTGGTCGGCCCAGAGCGGGCGTTCCTCACCGGCGAGGAAGGCGCTGTCGTCGTCGGGCGCCTTCGCCGGCGATGGTGCCTGGCGCAGTGCACCGACGCGGACCGGCCGGCCCTCGTCGCGCCACTTCGTGAACCCGCCGTCGAGGACCGCGACCGAGTCGAAGCCGAACGACCGGAAGATCCACCACAGCCGCGCCGACCACTCGCCGACGCTGTCGTCGTAGACCACGACCGTCGAGGTGTTCGTGACGCCGAGGTCGCCAGCAGCTGCCTCGAACCGCTCGGCACTCGGGCGGGTGAAGGGCACCTCGGCGCCCGGCGTGGAGAACGCGTCGACGAGGTCGGCGAAGCGGGCGCCGGGGACGTGCCCGCGCTGCTCGTAGGAGTCGACCGCGGAGTGCCACATCGTCTCGAGGCCGGTCCCCACCGTGTGCACGGAGGCGTCGAGGACGACGAGCTCGTCACCACCGAGGTGGTCGGCGAGCCACTGCGTCGACACGAGCGGCGAGGTCAGGACGGGGGCCATGCCGCACACGATAATGCGGACCTCTGACGGGCGACAGGGAAACCGACACACGGAGCAACCGGGGCGCGTGTGGTGGCTGGTGCGTGCGCATGTTCCGACGATCCACGAGTTGTTCGACCGGTGGTTCGTCGCAACATGCACACGCAATGACTGCGTGTGCATGTTCCGACGATCCACGCGTTGAACGACTCGTGGAACGTCGCAAAACCCGTGCGACCCGGCAACCGCCCCCGCCCGCACCCCAGC
>NZ_CACSJV010000045.1:0-30837 GCF_902706105.1 Curtobacterium sp. 18060
CCCACTAGGAGGACTGCCATGCCCGACCGCATCACCCTCGTCACCGCACTGCAGGGCGCCGGCTGGCACCCCGCCGCCTGGCGCGTCGCCGGCCCGGCCGCGCAGCGCCTGTCGAGCCTCCGGCACTGGCGCGACGTCGTCGTCGAGCAGGACCGCCTCGGCATCGACGCCGTCACCATCGAGGACTCGTTCACCGCGGGCCCGACGGCTGCCGACCACGACCTCGACACCACGACCGTCGTCGGACGGCTCGACGCCCTCCTCGTCGCGAACGCGGTCGCCCCCGCGACCCGCGCCGTCGGTCTGGTGCCGACCGTCTCGGTGACGCACACCGAGCCGTTCCACGTCGCCACGGGCCTCCAGACCCTCGACCACGTCTCGCTCGGGCGAGCCGGGTGGCGGATCCAGGTGAGCCCGACGACCCGCGAGGCGGCCCTGTTCGGTCGTCGACCCGGCGGCGACGACGCGGCCACGCTGTTCGACGAGGCCCGCGAAGCCGCCGAGGTCGTGTCGCGCCTCTGGGACAGCTGGGACGACGACGCGATCATCCGCGACGTCACGACCGGCCGGTTCATCGACCGCGACCGGATCCACAACGCCGAGTACGCGGGCCGTCACCTGTCCGTGCACGGCGCGTCGATCGTGCCGCGGTCGCCGCAGGGCCGGCCGCCGGTCTTCGCCCTGGCCCACCGCGCCGACGCTGCCGCGTTCGCCGTGGACGCTGCGGACGTCGTGCTGGTCACGCCCGGGTACCAGGGCCGGGAGGCGCGGGACCTGTTGGACGAGGTCCGTCACCTCGAGCAGGTGGCCGGGTCGGACGTCCGTCGCCCGGTCCTCGCCGACCTCGCGGTGCTGATCGGGTCCTCGACCGCTGCCGCGGCCGACGAGCTCGCCGCGCTCGACGCCGCTGCCAGTGCCCCGTACGCCGTCGGCTCCGGGTCGGACACGTCCGTGCTCGCGACGACGGTTCCCGAACTCGTGTCGCTGATCGGGGACCTTCGGGGCCTCGGCTTCGCCGGCGTCCAGCTCCGCCCGCTGCGCATCCCGATCGACAGCACCGCCATCGCGAGGCAGCTCGTCCCCGCCCTCGTCACCGCCGGGCTCCGCGCCGACGTGGCGTCCCGTCCCACCGCCGACCTGCGTACGCGGCTCGGCATCGCCCCGGCGGTCAGCCGGTACGCGTCCGCACCCGCCGGTTCCGTCTCCGTGGAGGTCTCAGCATGAGCACCAAGCGTCAGGTCCACCTCGCCGCACACTTCCCCGGCGTGAACAACACCACGATCTGGAGTGACGACCGCGCCGAGAGCCAGATCGCGTTCTCGTCGTTCGAGCACTTCGCCCGCAACGCCGAGCGCGGGTTCTTCGACTTCCTGTTCCTCGCCGAGGGCCTGCGGCTCCGCGAGCAGAAGGGGCGCATCCACGACCTCGACGTCGTCGGGCGCCCGAACACCCTCGCGGTCCTGGCCGCCCTGGCCGGGGTCACCGACCACATCGGTCTGGTCGGCACCCTGCAGACGACGTTCAACGAGCCCGTGGAGCTCGCGAAGCAGCTCGCCACGCTCGACCACCTGACCGACGGCCGTGCCGGGTGGAACGTCGTGACGAGCTCGGACGCGTTCCACGGCGCGAACTTCCGCCGCGGCGGGTTCCTCGACCACGCCGACCGGTACACGCGCGCCGCCGAGTTCATCGCGCTGTCCCGCGAACTCTGGGACTCGTGGCAGGCCGACGCCGTCGTCGCCGGCACCGCCGCGGGCGGCGCGCTGGCGGACGGCGTGTTCGCCGACCGGTCGCGCATCCGCGACGTCGACCACCACGGCGCGCAGTTCGACGTCACCGGTACGTTCCCGGTGCCCCGCAGTCCGCAGCGGCACCCGGTGATCGTGCAGGCCGGTGACTCCGACGAGGGGCGCGACCTCGCCGCCACGAACGCCGAGGTGATCTTCTCGCTGCACACCGAGTTCGACGACGCGCAGGCGTTCTACCGCGACGTGACCGAGCGGCTCGAGCGGGTCGGCCGGTCGAAGGACGAGCTGCAGATCCTGCCCGGCGCGACGTTCGTGATCGGGTCGTCGGCGGAGGACGCCGAAGAACGGTCGAACGCCATCCGTCGCGCCCAGGTCAGTCCGGCCACGGCGATCGCGTTCCTCGAGCAGGTCTGGAACCGCGACCTGTCGTCCTACGACGTCGACGGCCCGCTGCCGACGATCGAACCCGACTACGAGGGCACCGCGATCACCCGCGGGCGCGCACGGCACACCCGCGACGTCCCCGCCCTGGTGCAGTCCTGGCGGGACCTCGCCGAGGCCGAGCACCTGTCCATCCGCGACCTCGTCATCCGCGCCTCGACCCGCGGCGGGTTCGTCGGGACGGCGTCGCACATCGCCGCCGAGATCGACCGGTACGTGCAGGAGCGCGCCACCGACGGGTTCGTCGTCGTGCCGCACACCAACCCGTACGGCCTCGACGAGTTCGTCGACACGGTCGTCCCGCTGCTGCAGGAGCGCGGTGTCTACCGGCAGTCCTACGACGAGGGGGCGACCCTCCGGCAGACGCTCGACCTGCCCGGCACGATCCGCGACCGTTCGGCCGCCGCACGCACGGCCGCTGGGGCGGGTCCGGCGCGTGCGGCAGCGTCCGCCGGGGTGCTCGCGTGACGATCTCCAGCCTGGCGATCCTCGTCCCCGGCAACTTCGAGGACGACGCCCCCGTCGACGGCCTCGAGGCCACCCTCGACCTCTTCGCCACGGCGGAGCGGCTCGGCGTCGACGGTGCCTGGGTCCGGCACCGGCACCTCGAGCACGGCATCGGCTCGGCCGCGGTCTTCCTGGCGGCGGCGTCGCAGCGCACCACGTCCATCGAGCTCGGCGTCGCCGTCGTGCCGATCGGGTGGGAGAGTCCCTTCCGCCTGGCCGAGGACTTCTCGCTCGCCGACGTCCTGGCGCACGGTCGGCTGCAGGTCGGGCTGTCCACCGGGTCGCCGCACGCCGAGATCCTCGGCGACCTGGTGTTCGACGGTGACTGGCGCGCCTTCGACCGTGGGTACGGGCGGGTCTCCCGGTTCGTGGAGAACCTGCGCGGCGCGTTCCTCGGCGCGGACGACACCGTCATCCAGAGCCCCGGGAACCTCCAGCGCCCCCGGCTGCAGCCCTACGCGCCGGGTCTGGTCGACCGGGTCTGGTACGGCGGCGGGTCGCTGCGGTCGGCCTCCTTCGCCGGCAGTTCCGGGCTCAACCTGCTGCTCGGCAACCTCACCTCGGGCGAGGGCACCGACGACTACGGCACCGCCCAGCGGAACCAGCTCGCGGCGTACCGCGCCGCGCTGCCGACCGGCCGAACGCCCCGCGTGGCCTGGGGCCGGTGCGTCGTACCGACCGACTCGGCCGACCGGGTCTCGCGCGAGCGGTACCGCACCTGGTACGAGTCCCGTCTCGCACGGCAGACCGCGCCCCAGGGACCGCGGCGGACCCTGTTCTCGGCCGACCTGGTGGGGCCCGCCGAGCAGATCGTCGAGCAGCTCGTGCACCACGCCACGCTCGCCGAGGTCGACGAGTTCCGGGTCGAGCTGCCCTACGAGTTCGCCGGTGACGAGTACGAGCAGATCGTCTCGGACGTCGTGGCGAAGGTCGCACCGGCGCTCGGGTGGACGCGCGCCCGGACGGCGGTGGCTGCATGACCCGCTACGTGCTCTCCCGCATCGGCCAGGCCGTGCTCGTGCTCTGGGCGGCGTGGACGATCTCGTTCTTCGTCCTCTACGTACTGCCGAGCGACCCGGCCCGCATCATGGTCGGTCCGGACGCCACCGACGTCACGGCGGCGCAGCTCGACGCGCTCCGGCACCAGTACGGCCTCGACCAGCCGGTGCTCGTGCAGTACGTCCAGCACCTCGGCGCCCTGCTCACCGGCGACCTCGGCCGCTCGATCGGCGTCGGTCGACCGGTCGCCGACGTCATCGGCGAAGCGATCGCGCCGACCGCCCAGATCGCGGTCGCCGGCCTCGTGCTCGCGATCGTGTTCGGCGGCGGGATCGCGGTCCTCGCGACGTGGACCCGGAACCGGGCCCTCGGCCAGTTCCTGCTCCAGCTGCCCCCGATCGGCGTGGCGGTCCCCGGGTTCTGGTTCGCGCTGCTGCTGGTGCAGTGGTTCTCGTTCGGGCTGCACGTGTTCCCGGCGTTCGGTGGCGAGGGCCAGGCGTCGGTCGTCCTGCCGGCGATCACCCTGGCGCTGCCGACCGGTGCCACGATCGCCCAGCTGCTGTCGAAGTCCCTCGTCCACACGCTCCGCGAGCCGTACGTGGACACCGCGTACGCCAAGGGTGCCGGACGGTGGCGGGTACAGCTCCGGCACGCGCTCAAGAACGCTGCGCTGCCCGCACTCACCGTGACGGGACTCATCGTCGGGCAGCTGTTCTCCGGCACCGTCGTCACCGAGACGGTGTTCTCCCGCCCGGGCCTCGGCCGGGTCACCGCCACCGCCGTGCTGCAGCAGGACATCCCCGTCGTGCAGGGCATCGTGCTGCTCGCCGCCGCGGTCTTCGTCGTCGTGAACCTGGTCGTCGACCTCGTGTACCCGCTGCTCGACCCGCGCGTCGTCGTCGCCGGCACCACCCCGTCCAGCACCACCGAACCGAAGGCGGTCCCCGCATGACCGAGACCACGCAGCTCGCCATCGGCCGCCCCGCGTCGCTCGCCACCGACCGCGTCCCCGGCGGCACCACGACAGCGCTCCGCGCGCTCGTCGCCCGTCCGACGCTCACCATCGCCATCGTCTGGCTCGCCCTCGTCGTCCTCGCCGCGCTCCTGCCCGGAGCACTCACCCACCACGACCCGCTCGCCGCCGATCCGGCCGCCAAGCTCACCGCTCCCGACGCCGCGCACTGGTTCGGCACCGACCAGCTCGGCCGCGACCTGTACGCCCGCGTCGTGCACGGCACCGCGCTCACGCTGCAGGCCGCGGTCCTCGCGATCGTCATCGGCCTGGTCGGCGGCTCGCTCGTCGGGCTCGTCGCCGGCTTCGTCGGCGGGGTCGTCGACGCCGTGCTGATGCGCGTCGCCGACGTCCTACTGGCGATCCCGAGCCTGCTGCTCTCGTTGACGATCGTCACCGTGCTCGGCTTCGGCACCGTGAACGTCGCGGTGGCGGTCGGCGTCGCGAGCATCGCCACGATCGCCCGCATCATGCGCTCCGAGGTCGTCCGGGTCCGCACCGCGCCGTACGTCGAGGCGGCGAGCGCGAACGGCAACCGCTGGTGGCGCGTGCTGCTCGTGCACGTGCTGCCCAACGCGGCCGGTCCCGTCCTGGTGCTCGCCGCCCTCGAGTTCGGCACCGCGATCCTCGCCGTCTCCAGCCTGAGCTTCCTCGGCTACGGCGCGCAGCCTCCGCAGCCCGAGTGGGGTTCCCTCGTCGCCACCGGGCGCGACTACATCGCGTCCTCGTGGTGGCTCACGACCATCCCCGGCCTGGTGATCGCCGTCACGGTGCTCGCCGGCAACCGCGTCGCCCGCGCGCTCGACACCGAACGGAGGGCCGTCCGATGAGCCTGCTCAGCATCCAGGACCTGACCGTCACCTACGGCCGCGGGAGCAGCGCGCGCACCGCGCTCCACGGCGTGTCGCTCGAGGTCGGTCGCGGCGAGCGCGTCGCCATCGTCGGCGAGTCCGGTTCGGGCAAGTCGACGACGGCGCACGCGGTCCTCCGGCTCCTGCCCGCAGCGGCGGACCTGACGGGAGGCACTGTGCGGCTCTCCGGGGCGGCCGACGGATCCGGGGACCTCGACCTGGTCACCGCGACCGACCGCCAGGTGCGGTCCGTGCGCGGCGTCCGGATCGGCTTCGTGCCGCAGGACCCGACGGTGTCGCTCAACCCCGTGACGCGGATCGGCACCCAGGTCGCCGAGGTGCTCCGGATCCACGGACTCGCCACCGACGCCGAGGCCCGGGAACGCGCCGTCGAGGAGCTCCGCCGTGCCGGCATCGACCGTCCCGAGCTCCGCGCGCGGCAGTACCCGCACGAGCTGTCCGGCGGGATGCGGCAGCGGGTGCTCATCGCGATCGCCCTGATCGGCGACCCCGAGATGCTCGTCGCGGACGAACCGACGAGCGCGCTCGACGTCACGGTCCAGCGCACGATCCTCGACCACCTGGACCGGCTCGTCGCCGAACGGGGCACGAGCGTGCTGTTCATCACGCACGACCTCGGGGTCGCCGCCGACCGGGCCGACCGTATCGTCGTGATGTCCGAGGGGCGGATCGTCGAGCAGGGCACCCCGGCCGAGGTGCTCGGCGCGCCCCGTGAGCCGTACACGCGCGCACTGATCGCAGCGGCGCCCAGTCTCGACGACGTGACCGCGTCCGTGGGACTTGCCACGGGCCTCCCGTCCGACCGCCCCGACCCACTCGTCGTCGCGACCGGACTGCGGAAGTCCTTCGACCGCGTGACCGCCGTCGACGGGGTGGACGTGACCGTCCAGCGGGGCCGCACCCTGGCGCTGGTGGGGGAGTCCGGGTCGGGCAAGTCGACCACCGCGCGCCTCGTGCTCGGACTCGAACGCCCGGACGCCGGCAGCGTGCGGTTCGACGGCGCCGACGTGGGCGGAGCCCGCGGTGCCGCGCTGCGGGCGTACCGGCGGCAGGCGCAGATCGTGCAGCAGAACCCGTACGCGGCGCTGCACCCGCGGCTGTCGGTGGGGGCGGTGATCGCGGACCCGCTCGCGGCCTTCGGCATCGGCACCCGGCGGTCCCGTACGGCTCGGGCGGCGGAGCTGCTCGACCTCGTCGCGCTGCCGTCGTCCGTGCTCGGTCGTCGACCGGCGGAGCTGTCCGGCGGACAGCGGCAGCGTGTGGCGATCGCCCGCGCGCTCGCACTCGACCCGTCGTTCATCGTCCTCGACGAACCCGTCTCCGCCCTCGACGTGTCCGTCCAGGCGCAGATCCTCGACCTGCTCGCGGAGCTGCAGGCGACGCTCGGCGTCTCCTACCTGTTCATCTCGCACGACCTCGCCGTCGTCCGTCGCATCGCGCACGAGGTGTCCGTCCTGCGGGGCGGCCGCGTCGTGGAGCACGGCGACGTGGCGCAGGTGCTGCACGACCCGCAGCACGAGTACACGCGCGCACTGCTCGACGCGATCCCGGGACGATCCCGGCGCGTCCCCACCACCGAAGGAGTCTCATGACCACCCACCGCACCCCGTTCCGTCTGGTGGCCGCGATCGCGGCCGGCACCGCGGCGGCCCTGGTCATGGCGGGCTGCTCATCGGGCGGTACCGCGTCGACGTCCTCGTCGTCGAAGCCCGTCGACGGCGGCTCGCTCACCTACGCCATCGCGAACGACCCGATCACGCTCAACCCGACGGGTACCGGCGCGGGCAACGACACGCTCGCGATCACGCGGCAGCTCGTCGACTCGCTGCTCTGGCAGGACCCGTCGGACGGCTCGCTCAAGCCGTGGCTCGCGACGAAGTACTCGGCGAACGCCGACGCCACCGCGTTCACGTTCGACCTGCGCTCCGGTGTCACGTTCTCGGACGGCACCGCGTTCGACGCGACGGCCGTCAAGGACACCTTCGACGACATCGCCTCGGCCGGCGCATCCAGCACGGCCGCCGCGTACTTCTCCGGCTACGAGGGGACGAAGGTCGTCGACGACGACACGGTCGAGGTCGACTTCGGGGCGCCGAACGCCGCGTTCCCGAACGCCACGTCGTCGGTCGCCCTCGGCATCGTCGCCCCGAAGACCACCGAGACCCCGTTCGAGGACCGCGCCGACGGGAAGGCCGTGATCGGGACCGGACCGTTCACGCTGCAGTCGTACACGAAGAACACGTCCACGATCCTGACGAAGCGAAAGGACTACGACTGGGGTCCCGCAGCCCGCGGCGGCTCCGGGGCAGCGCACCTGTCGAAGGTCACGTTCCAGGTCGTGCCCGAGGCGAGCGTCCGCACCGGCAGCCTGCAGTCCGGGCAGCTCGACGCGATCAGCAGCGTGCAGCCGAGCGACGTCGACACCCTGCAGGCGCAGTACGACCTCGTCACCCGCGCCAACCCGGGCCAGGTGTTCGGTCTGACGTTCAACCAGAAGCGGCCAATCGTGTCGGACCTGGTCGTCCGGAAGGCGATCGCACAGGCCGTCGACCCGAAGGCGGTCCGCGACACCTCGCTGAACGACCTGTTCAAGGTCGCGGACTCGGTCCTCGGGTCGACGACGCCCGGGTACGCGGACACGTCGTCGGGTTCGTCCACGTCGTCGGGTGCGTCCGCGTACGACCCCGCCGCAGCGAAGAAGGCGCTCGACGCCGCTGGCTGGGAGAAGGGCTCGGACGGCATCCGCGCGAAGGACGGCCAGAAGCTGCAGCTCAAGCTCGTCTGGATCACGAACTTCGGGCCGAACCAGACGTCCCTCGAGCTGATCCAGCAGGAGCTCGGGAAGGTCGGCGTCGGCATCACGCTCGAGAGCGGGACCGTGCCGCAGTACCTCGCCAACCTGACGAGCGGCGACTGGGACCTGTCGTGGGACAACAGCTCGCGCGCGGACGGCGACGTCCTGCGGTCGAAGTTCTCCAGCTCGGGTGCCCAGTCGATCGGTGCGTCGGACAAGACGCTCGACGCGCTCTTCACCAAGGAACTGTCGCAGTCGTCGGCGTCCGACCGGTCGGCCACCTTCGGGGAGATCCAGCGGCGCATCGCGTCCCAGGTCGACTTCGTCCCGGTGCACGAACTCACCAGCATCATCGCGCCGGCGACGGACGTGCACGGCATCGTCTTCGGGGCCGACACCCGGCTCGACCAGCTGACCGGCGCGTGGAAGGACGCCTCGTGAGCGCCGCTCGCTCCGTCCCGCTCTCGGTGCTCGACCTGGTGCCGGTCACCGCCGGGGCGTCCGCAGCCACGGCGTTGCACCGCACCGTCGACCTGGCCGTCGCCGCGGAACGTGCCGGGTACGCCCGCTACTGGCTCGCCGAGCACCACCTCAACCCCGGTGTCGCGGGCAGCGCGCCGACCATCGTGATCGGAGCGGTCGCCGCGGCCACGTCGACGATCCGGGTCGGCAGTGCGGCGACGCTCGTCGGCAACGTCCGCGGGCTGCAGATCGCCGAGACCTTCGGCACCCTCGCGGCGCTGTACGGGCCGCGGATCGACCTCGGGCTCGGCCGCTCCGGGGCGCCGGCACCCGGCACCCCCAAGCCGCCGTCGCTCGCGCCCCGTTCGGACGAGGTCGTCGACGGACTGCTCGTGCCCGCACCGTTCGACTTCCACATCGCACCGGGCAGCCGGTTCGCCCTGCAGGGGGAGCTGCTCGGACGCGTCCCCGGTGACGTCGACCGGTTCGAGGGCGAACTGTCGCTCATCCGGGCGCTGTTCGCCGGCACCTGGTCGCGGGACGGCGCCGTGGTCGAGGCGCCGCCGGCAGCAGGAGCGTCGGTCGAACTGTGGATCCACGGGTCGACCGGCGGTGAGAGCGCCCGGGTCGCCGGAGCACTCGGACTGCCGTACGGCGCGAACTACCACACGTCGCCCGGCACGGTCCTGGCGTCGGTGCAGGCCTACCGCGACGCGTTCCGCCCGGGGGTGCTCGACGCACCGCACGTCATCGTGTCGGCGGACGTCGTCGTCGGGCGCACGGAGGTCGAGGCCGCGGAGCTGTCGCTCGGGTACGCGGAGTGGGTGCACTCGATCCGTTCCGGCGTCGGGGCGATCGAGTACCCGACACCGTCCGCGGCACGTGCTGCGCCGCTCGCTGCGGCAGAGGCGGCGTCGGTCGCCGATCGGCTCGCCACCCGCTTCGTCGGCGACGCCGCGGCCGTCGCGGACCGCCTCGAGGTCCTGCAGCGGGCGACCGGCGCGGACGAGCTCCTGGTGACGACGATCACGCACGACCACGACGCCCGGGTGCGTTCGTACGAGCTGCTCGCGGCGGAGTGGGCGGCGCGGGGTGCGCGTGGTGGTACTGGTGCTGGTGCTGGTGCCGGTGCCGGTGCCGGTGCCGGTGCCGGTGCTGCGCGCGCCGGTGCCGGCGTGGGTGCCGGGGTGGGCTGACCGTACTGGTCCGTGTCGACCCGGAACGACGAGCTCGATGTCGCACGACATCGGGCTCGTCGTTCGTGCGCGCGTGCAACCGGTGGCGCGCGGAAGGAGCGACACCGTGGTCGTCGTGCGACGTCGACGATGTCGTTCGGGGTCGGTGCGCGTGCGGCCGGTGCGCGTGCATGTTCCGACGATCCACCTGTTGATCGTCGTCTCTTGCACATGCATCGAGTGCGCGTGCATGTTCCGACGATGCACGCGTCGATCGCCTCGTGGAATGTCGGACGATGCACGCGCAACGAGCGACATCGTGGTCGTCGTGCGACGTCGACGATGTCGTTCCGCATCGGCGCCGACCACCCGCGCGCGCACAGAACGACTCCCTCGACGTCGTGCGACATCGAGGGAGTCGTTCCGAGTCGGACGAGCCGAGCCCACCCCGCCCGGACCCCGCTCAGCTCGCGTCGAGCGGCAGCCCCTCGGGGTTGACCTCGGAGTGCTCCACGGCCTCGTTCGACAGGTTGTACGACTTGAGCCACTTCGCGTACGTGCCGTCGTCGATCAGCTCGTCGATGGCGTCCGCGATGGGCTCGGCGAGCCCGCTGTCCTTCTTCGTCGTCGCCGCGATGAGCCCCTGCAGGTCCCCGCCCGCGCCGGAGAACGTGCCGGCCGTCTTCGTGGGGTTCGCGCCGTCCGCGCTCAACGTGTTCTGGTAGGCGACCGTCGGGTTCGGCCCGAAGTAGGCGTCGATCTTGCCGGAGTCGAGCGCCAGCTTCACGGCGTTGCCGTCCGGGTAGTACTTGATCGTGATCGTCTTGCCCTGCTTCGCGAGGTCGGCCTTCCAGCCGAGCAGGATGAGCTCCTGGTTGGTGCCGGAACTGACGGCGACCGTCTTGCCGGCGAGCACGGACGGGTCGCCGTCGAACGCCAACGAGGAGTCCTCCGGCACCTGCAGCGCGAGGTTGTCCTGGCGGTAGGAGGCGAAGTCGTACTTCTCCTTGCGCTGCTCGGTCACCGTGATGTTCGAGAACCCGGCGTCGTACTTGCCGCCGTCGATCCCGACGAACAGGTTGTCCCACGTCGCGTTCTGCACCTGGGCCTCGAGGCCGAGCTTCGCGGCGACGAGACGACCGAGGTCGGGCTCGGAGCCGGTCAGCGTCTTCTGGTCGTCGCCGGTGAACGCGAGCGGCGGGAACCCGGCCGGCAGCGCACCGATGCCGACGACGAGCTTGCCGGACTTCTTGATCGACTCGGGGAGTTCGTCGTGCAGCTTCTCGTCCGCGTCGACGGTGACCTTCGTCTCGGTGGCGGCACCGTTCGACGCGGCGCCGATCGTGACCGTGCCGTCGGACGCGCCGGAGCCAGAGCCGGAGCCAGAGCCAGAGCCGGCGGACGCCGACGTGGCGCACCCGGCGAGGGCGACGACGACTCCGGTGGCGAGGATGAGGGCGCCGGCGCGGTTCCGCCAGCGTGCGGGGGTGGTGGGGGACATGGTTCTCCTGGGATCGGGCGGAAGGGGAAGGTGGAAGGGGAAGAAGGAACGTCGAGGGGACGGCGTCAGCGGACGCGGGACAGGAAGTCCCGCGTGCGAGCGTGCTGCGGATCGTCGAGCACCTGGGCGGGGGAGCCCTGCTCGACGACGCGGCCGTGGTCGAGGAACACGACGTGGTCGGCGACCTCGCGGGCGAAGGCGATCTCGTGCGTGACGATGACGAGCGTGGTGCCCGTGTCCGCCAACCCCCGGATGACCCCGAGCACCTCGCCGACGAGCTCCGGGTCGAGTGCCGAGGTCGGTTCGTCGAGCAGCACGACCGACGGTTCGAGCGCCAGCGCCCGCGCGATGGCCACGCGCTGCTGCTGCCCGCCGGAGAGCTGCCGCGGCCGGGTGTCGCCACGGTCACCGAGTCCGACGCGCTCGAGCAGAGCCGCCGCACGGTCGCGCGCCACGGCACGAGGGACCCCGGCGGCGATGGGCCCCTCGGCCACGTTCTCGAGTGCGGTCAGGTGCGGGAACAGGTTGAAGTGCTGGAACACGAACCCGATTCGTGATCGCTGCCGCAGGATCAGGCGCTCGGGCAGTTCCTTGTAGCGGGGGACCCCGTCGCGCCCGGTCCGGAGCCGGACGCCGATCGTCTCGCCTCCGACCGTGACGACGCCGCGGTCGAGCGGTTCGAGGTGGTTGATCGCGCGCAGCAGCGTGGACTTGCCGGACCCGGAGGGGCCCAGCACCACGGTGACGCTCCCGGACGGCAACGACAGGTCGACGCCGTCGACGACGACCGTGTCGCCGAACGCCTTGACGGCTCCGTGGATGCTGATCGCTGCGCTCATCAGATGGTCCTGTCGTCGATGGTGGAAGCGGGGCCGGACGCGACCCCGCGCTCAGCGGAGGCTGTCTGCCGGGGGCGATCCGGGCCTCCAGGCCGTCCCGACCCACGTCCGGAACCGCGACGCACGGCGGCCCGCACCCGCTGGAACGGCGTGGGCGGCAACGCCCGGACCGAGCCGCGGGCGGTCCACCGCTCGACGTAGTACTGCACGACCGACACCGCGCTGGTGAGCGCGAGGTACCAGAGCGTCGCGACCACGAGCAGCGGGATGATGTCGGTCGGGTAGGTGCTGGACAGGTTCTGCACCACCCCGAACAGGTCGAGCAGCGACACGTAGAACAGCAGCGACGACGCCTTGAGCAGCCCGACGACCTGGTTCACGAACGCCGGCACGATCGACCGCAGTGCCTGCGGCAGGATCACCCGCACGAACTGGCGACGTCGGGGGAGTCCGAGGGCCTGCGCGGCCTCGTGCTGGCCGTGGTCGACGGCGAGCACACCGGCGCGGACGATCTCGGAGGCGTAGGCGATCTCACTCAGGCTCAGGCCGATCACCCCGATGGCCAGGTCGCCGAGGACGTTGGCCGTGGTGACCTCGACCTGCGGCCCGAACGGGATCCCGATGCCGATCGTCGGGTACAGCGACCCGAGGTTGTACAGGAAGACGAGCACGAGGATGAGCGGCACGGAGCGGAACAGCCAGACGTAGCCCCACGCCAACCCGGACAGCACCGGGTTGTGCGAGAGCCGGGCGATCGCGACGACGATGCCGCCGGTGAAGCTGATGACCGCGCTCAGCGCCGTCGCGACGAGTGTGAGCTGCAGGCCGGTCAGGATCGCCGGGCTGAACAGCCACTTCCCGACGGCCGGCCAGCCCCACGACTCGTTCGTGAACAGCGTCTCGACGAAGTTCAGGAGCACCACCAGCACGACGGCCGCGGCGATCCAGCGCAGCGGGTGCCGCAGCGGGAGGACGGGTCGGTCGAGCGCGGCGCGTCCGGCGGCGTCCACGGACGTGGCGGTCGCGTCGGTTGCGTCGGTTGCGTCGCTCGCGACGGTCGGCCGGGAGGCCCGTGGTGCGTCCGGCGCTCCGGCCGCGTGGTCGACGCCGGTCGCGTCGACCCCGTCGGTGCCGGCGACGGCGCTGGTCGCGCCGCGGGGCAGTCCCGTTCTGGTGTCGGTCATGTCGCGACCGTAGAAGGGTCGCGGTGCCTGGACAACGCACCGTGAAACACACCGCTACGGGGCGGAACGCTGCGTCACAGTCGCCGCGCGCGTGACGTTCCGTGACGCCGGGTGCGCAGTACTGTTCTGCCATGACAGCGCACCGCGTGACCGCTCCAGCGCCCCCGGCGGACGGCAGCACGGCGAAGGGGCCGGCGTCGTACTTCCCGAGCATCGAGAAGACGTACGGCCGCCCGGTCCAGGAGTGGCTCGACCTGGTCGCCGAGCAGCTCGACGACCACCCGCACATGCAGGTCGTCGCCTGGCTGAAGACCGAGCACGGGCTCGGCCACGGCCATGCGAACGCGCTCGTCGCGTACGCGAAGCGGGCCCTCGCGGGTTGAGTGCACCCCGGTTTCCCGCAGTGTCGGTGGCGGTGCCTAGCGTGTGGACGTGGCCGAACCCGTCGACGCGTGGTGGCGCCGCCGACAGTGGTCGCGCGGCGAGGCGGTGCCGTACGCCGTCGGGCAGTTCCGCGCCGACTGGGCGCCGTACCCGGTGCTCATCCGGCAGTACCACCCGGACTGGAACCACGGCGTCGTCCTGACCCAGGTCCCGCCGGCGGCCGAGGTCCTGCTGACGTGGGAGTGCGACGTCGGCCACGTCTTCGTCGCCACGCCGTCCGAACAGCGCTCCCGGCCGGGTCGTGAACGCCGACGCTCGGTGTGGTGCCCGGCGTGCGCGGTGCAGGCGCAGCCGCAGCGCTGGCCGGTCCTGCCGTCCGACTGGCCGTCGCAGGTGCCGGTCCCGCAGCGGGTGGTCCGGGCCACCGGTCGCCAGACCCTGCCGGCCGCGCCCTCCCGCGGCACCCCGGCGGGTGCCGTCGCCTCGAGCCGCACCCGCGCACGTCGACCGGCACCGGGCACGCCGCGACGTCCGAGTCAGCCGGTGCCCCGCACGATCTGCCCGAAGACCCCGCGGCTGCCCTCGGGCGAGTCCTTCACGAGCGTCTGCGCCCCGGCGACGGCCTCCGCGGTCGAGGCCGAGCTGCGCGCGGCGCTGTCCGAACGGTTCGCGTTCACCTACGACCACTCCGCGATCCGCCTCGACCGTCCGTTCTTCGACCACGTCGAGGTCTGGCCGGACATCATCCTGCCCGAGCTGCGCGTCGCGATCGAGTACGACTCGACCGGTCGCCACGGCCTCGAGCACGTCGGCCCGCGGCAGGACACCGACCGCAGGAAGGACCGCGCCGTCCGCGCCGTCGGCTGGGAGGTCGTTCGCATCCGCACCGGACGCCTGCCGGCGCTCGGGCCGTACGACCTGCAGGTGTCCGGCATCTCCGGCCGGACCGTCGACCGGCTCGCCGACACCCTGCGGGAGATCCGCGGCGACCTCTTCGTGGACGCGTACGCACGGTGAGCGATCGGGGGACAAGACCGGCCGACGGGGTACACCCCGCCTGGGTCCTCCGCGGAGCGACCGGTAGGCAAGAGGAGTGACCCCTGCGTTCTGCCTCCACGCGTTGGGGGCGAGCTCCGAGGAGTTCGCCCTGCTCCGCCGCGCCCTGATCCGCGACGACCTCGAACTCATCGGGATCGACCTGCCCGGCTTCGGCCGCAGCCCGGCGTCGTCCGGCACGACCGTCGAGGAGATGGCCGTGCTCGTCGAGCGCGCGATCGGCGCCAGTGGCGCGAGCGAGTGGGTACTGGTCGGTCACTCCATGGGGGGCAAGGTCGCCACAGTCGTCGCGGACCGGACGATGTCCGGCGCGAACGGCCTGTTCGGGTTGCGCGCCGTGGTGCTGCTCGCGGCCTCGCCGCTGGCGCCCGAACCGATGGACGACGACCGCCGCGCCGCGATGCTGTCCTGGGCGGCGGACGGCCCGATCAGCGCGGCGCACGCCGCCGAGTTCGTCGACGCGAACACCGCGTCCACCCTGGCGCCCGAGCGACACACGACGGCCGTGCAGGACGTCGAGCGCGCCGATCCCGGTGCGTGGACGGCGTGGCTCACGCGCGGCAGCCGCGAGGACTGGTCCGACGCGGCCACGAACCCCGTGCCGGCACTCGTGCTCGCCGGTGCCGAGGACGGCGATCTGGACGCCGAGGCACAGCGGCGCCTGACGCTGCCGCACTGGCCCGACTCGGAGCTCCACGTCGTCGAGGGTGCCGCACACCTGCTGCCGTGGGAGCAGCCCGAGGCGGTGGCGGACCGCATCCGCGACTTCTGGGCCCGTCGGTTCACCGGGGCTCCCGTCGTGCCCGTCGAGCAGGCACGGGTGATCGCCTCGCCGCGGGTCAGCGCCCGGATGCGCTCCCTGTTGGCGGCCCGCGCGCTGCCCGATGACCCGTCCGCCGAACCGCGAGCGCTCACTGCTCGGCAGCTCGACACCCTCCGTGCGATCGCGCGCATCGTCGTGCCGCAGCCGGGCGACGGTCAGGTGGACCTCGCCCTGCGCGTCGACGACCAGCTCGCCGCGGGGCTCGGTGACGGATGGCGCGTCGACGGCATGCCCACCGACCTCGAGGCGTACCGGGCAGCGCTCGACGTGCTCGCCGAACCGGCACAGGACGGCGCGCTCGACAGTGCCCTGCAGGACGTGGCCGCCGGTCGGTACGGCGCCGACGGTGTGCCCGATGCCGGACGCGACGCCGTGCTGGACACCGAGATGGACGCAGCGCAGCTGCGCGCTTGGTACGAGGACGCCAGCGTCGACCTCGTGAAGCACTGGCTCGCGCACCCCGCGACGATGGCGGCCATCGACTTCGACGGCTTCGCGAACGGGGGCGACGGCGTCCGCAAGCAGGGCTTCCAGTTGCTCGCCGCCGACCAGCGCGAGGCCTGGGAGCCAGCGGCACCCGACCGCCGCGAGCGCACCGGCGACGACACGCACGACGACACGCGCAACATGCACGACGACACCACGACGACGGAAGCAGCACGATGAGACTCGACGGACAGCGCACCTACGGCACGGACGACGTCGTCGACGTGGTGGTCGTCGGCACCGGAGCCGGCGGAGCGCCCCTGCTGGCCTCCCTGGCCCGACGTGGCCTGCGGGTCGTCGCCCTCGAAGCCGGTCGCAACACCGAGCCGGGCGAGCACGTGCCCGACGAGGTCGCCGCCCCCGGTGACATCAACTGGATGGACGAGCGGCTGAGTGGCGGCGGCGCACCGACGGCGTTCGGCCCGAACAACAGCGGCACCGGAGTCGGTGGTTCGACGCTGCACTGGGGCGCGTTCACCCCGCGTCCGAGCACGCACGACCTGTCGCTCCGCTCCGCGTCCGGTGTCGGCGAGGACTGGCCGATCAGCCACGCCGAGCTCACCGGGTGGATCGAGCAGGTCGAACACGACGTCGGGGTCGCTGGCCCCGAGCACTACCCGTGGGACCCATCGCGCCGCTACCGGATGCGTCCGCCGGCGCGCAACGCCTCGTCGGACATGATGATGCGCGGGGCAGCGGCCGCCGGCATCACCGCGACCGACGCCCCCGTCGGGCTGACCACCGAGGACCGCCACCAGGAGCACCACGGCCTGCGGCACGCCTGCGTCTCCTGCGGCTCGTGCCACCAGGGCTGCCGCAACGGCGCGAAGGTCTCGATGGACACCACCTACCTGCCCGCCGCGGTGGCGTTCGGCGCCGAGATCCGGCCGGACTCGTTCGTGCACGGCATCGAGCTCGATGCTTCCGGCGAGGTCAGCGCCGTGCTGTACACCCACGACGGCCGCGAACACCGGCAGCGCTGCCGGGCCCTCGTGCTCGCCGCCGGCGGCATCGAGACCCCGCGCCTGCTGCTGCACACCGGGCTCGCGAACAGCAACGGCCAGGTCGGTCGGAACTTCACCGCGCACGGCGCCACCCAGGTCTGGGCACGGTTCGACGAGTCGATGCGCTCCTACCGCGGGTACCCGTCGTCGATCATCACCGAGGACTTCGTCCGTCCCGCCGACGCGGACTTCGCCGGCGGGTACCTGATCCAGAGCCTCGGCGTGCAGCCGCAGACCTTCGCCAACACGCTCATCCGGGGCGGCGGCCTGCGCGGCGCGGAGCTCGTGCGGGCGCTGCAGGACTACCCGCACTCCGCGGGCGTCGGCATCAACGCCGAGTGCCTGCCCTACGACGACAACCGGCTGGTCCTCGCGGACGAGGTCGACGAGCACGGCGTGCCACGCGCCCGGGTCTCGTTCACCCCGGGCGCGAACGAGGACGCGATCCGCCGCCACGCGGTCCGCACCATGACGACCATCGTCGAGGCCGCCGGCGGCAAGGACGTCCGGGTCCTCGAGCGCACCGCACACACCATCGGCACGGCCCGCATGGGCGCGGACCGCGAGACCTCGGTCGTCGACCCGGACGGCCGCTCGTGGGACGTCCCGAACCTGTGGATCGCCGACAACTCGGTGTTCCCGAGCGCCGTCATCGCGAACCCGGCGCTGACGATCATGGCGCTGTCCCTGCGCACCGCCGACCGGATGCTCCGCGCGGCCTGACCGGCCTGGGCGGGCCGCCGACGTGGGCGGGCTGCCGACGTGGGCGGGCCGCCGGCGCGGACGCGCTCCAGCCCGCTCGGTCAGCCGCGCAGGGCGAGTGCCTCGCTCGTCCACCGGGCGTGCAGGTCCCACGGGTCGTCCACCCCGGCGGCGACGGCAACGACGTGCGCGAGCAGCTCCGGTGTCGCCCGGAACCACTCGGTGCCGGGGTACCGGGTGGCCGCGAACTGCGCGTGCCGCCGACGTTCGAGTGACCGGTCGCCCCGCTCGAACGCCAGGAGGTCCTGGTGCGGGATCGCGGCCAGCCGCTGCCTCGGGTTCATCGTCGTGCCGATCTTCACCCGGTCGCCGAAGTCGTCGCGCATCCGCAGGTAGTACACGACGTCGACCCACGGGGGAGCGAGGTCGCCGTCGGGCACGTCGCCCCACCGCCACTCGCACCGTGCGCAGACGAACGCCGTCGGGAACCGCACCCCGACACGGGATCCGCACACTGAGCACGGTCCCGGCAGGGTGTCCTCGACGCCCACGTGCTCGGCCGCGAACTCGGTCACCAGCGTGACGTGCGTCGCGCACAGGGGCACGCCCGCGAGCGCGTCCGCAGCGGGACCCGCGCAACCCGGCACGCAGCACGACGAGGTGACCATGCCCGGAACGCTAGCCGGACCCACCGACGCGCCCCGGGCCTCCCGGCCGCCCTGCGCACCCGCGCACCCGTGCCGGACCGGTGCGTCCCTGCCGGGAACGGGCGTACCTGGTCGGTTGGAACGACCAGGTACGCCCGTTCCCGCTTCCCACCGCGTCCGTTCTGGGAAGGACCGGGCGTACCTGCCGGAACCGGGCGTACCTACCGGGACCGGGGCGCGCCCGAGCCGGACCGGTGCGTACCTACCGGAAACGGGCGTACTTGGTCGGTTGGAACGACCAGGTACGCCCGTTCCCGCTTCCCACCGCAACCGCTCTGGGAAGAACCGGGCAGGCCGAGACCGGTCAGTCGGTGAAGATCACACCGACCGGCTCGCGCTTCTCCTCCTGGAACTGGTCCTCGCCGCGGCCGAGCGCCCAGTAGGCCGACAGCGACATCTCGCGCTTCTCCAGCCCCCAGTCGTCCTGCAGCAGCCGACGGATCGCCTTCATCGCGGTCCGCTCGCCGTGTGCGAACACCTGGACCGGCCGGGAGGCACGGGGCAGCGCCCGGGCCGCGTCCAGCAGGAGCGTGCCCGGCTGGGCGCCGGTGGCGTCGCGGTGCAGCCACCGCAGGTCGACCCCGGCCGGGTGCGCGATCTCCTGCTCGTCGGCAGGGCCGGCGACCTCGACCAGGGCGACGCCCGTGGCCGCGTCGGACATCGACTCCAGCGCGGCGCCGATGGCCGGCAGGGCGCTGTCGTCGCCGAGCAGGACGTGGGTGACGTCCGGGTCGTCGACGGGCGCGTAGCCACCGCCGGGACCGGACAGCGCGAGCTTGTCGCCGGGCTGCGCCGCTGCGGCCCAGGGCCCGGCGAGCCCGTCGTCGCCGTGCACGACGAAGTCGACGGAGATCGTCTTCGCGGTGTGGTCGACAGCCCGCACCGTGTAGGTCCGGCGGGCCGGTCGGTCCTGCTTCGGCAGCGTCTCGCGCAGTTCCTCGAGGTCGTACGGGGGCTCGAGGCCGAGCGACGGCTTGGCGAGCAGGAGCTTGACGTACTTGTCGGTGGCGGCCAGCTTGTCCGGGTCGGCTGTGCCCACGAAGTCGTCGAAGGCCGGGCCACCGAGGTGGACGCGCACCATGTGGGGCGACAGTCGCTCGGTGCGGTCGACGACGAAGACGTGCTGGGGGCGTTTGGGCTTGGAGCTCATCGGTACGAGCGTCCTCTCTCCTGCTTGACGTTTGTCGAACTAAGGTTAGCCTTACCTCATGGACACGACCGTCATCCCGTTCTCCGAGCTGCTGCGCAAGCGCACGCGTCGCTCGCACGGTTCCTCGGCCGGGAACGGCTTCATGCACGACCTGCTCGGCGGGAAGTGCGACGTCGCCGACTACGCGGCGTTGCTCGGACAGTACTCGTTCGTCTACGACGCCCTCGAACGTGCGGCCGAGCGGATGGCGGACCACCCGGTGGCGGCGCCGTTCGTCACCTCGCAGCTGACCCGGATGCCGGCGATCCGCGCCGACCTCGAGTACCTGATCGGCCCGGACTGGTCCGAGCTGGTCTGCCCGCTCCCCGCCACGACGGCGTACGTGCGGCGGCTCAACGAGGTCGCGGCCGAGTGGCCGGGCGGCTTCGTCGCGCACCACTACACGCGGTACCTCGGCGACCTGTCCGGCGGGCAGATGATCGGTCGGATGCTCTCCGACCAGTTCGGCTTCGACACGAACGGCGTCCTGTTCTACATCTTCGACCAGGTCGCGGACCCGAGTGCCTTCAAGGACACCTACCGTGCGCAGCTCGACGCGGCACCGTGGACGGCCGACGAGCAGGAGCGGGTCATCGCCGAGGTCGAACTGGCGTACTCGCTCAACAACGGCCTGCTCGAGGGGCTCGATGCCCGGCGTCGCCCGGTGACCGACGGGGCCGGCGACGTGGCGGTGACCGCGTGACCGAGCCGTTCGACGACGAGGCGCGCCGAGCGATCCTCCGGCACATGAACGCCGACCACGCGGTCGACAACCTGGCGATCGTCCGCGCGAACGGGGCCGCGACCGCGGTGGCCGCGACGATGACCGAGATCGACGCGATCGCCGGTGTCTGGCTCGCCCGGCTCGACGACGGCGACGAGGAACAGGTCATCGTGCCCTGGACGTCGCCGCTGACCGACCGCCGCTCGGCGCGGGTGCAGATCGTCGAGGTCCACTCCGCCGCGCAGGCCCAGCTCGCCGAACCGAGCTGAACCGAGCCGAACGGCGCTGAACCGCGCTGAACCGCGCTGAACCGAGCCGATCCGCGCCGACCACAGACCCGCCGGGATCGCGGACCGCGTCGCAACTGCAGGGGTGCTCCCGCCACGCGTCGCGATCCCGGCGTCCCCCCTGCATGCCCGCGCTGCGCGCGCGGACGCGTTGCGCACACCCTGCCCGCTGGTCCGTCCGGACGGTCGACGTCACGGGTGGCCGCGGGCCGATACGCTGCTCGGAGCCGGGACGGTGTTCCCGGACGACCCCGAAAGGACCCCATGACGGCGATCGACGGATCGGCGCGCCATGAGCGCGCTCGGGACGACGTCAGCGGCGCGGTCGACAGTGACCTGCGCGCCGACGTGCGCTACCTCGGCAACCTGCTCGGCCGGGTGCTGCGCGAGAACGGTGGCGACGAGCTGCTGCGTGACGTGGAGTCGCTGCGTGCGGCCGTGATCGACGCCTACGAGGGCGACCACGCCGAGGGTGCTGCCCGCGCGCAGACCCTCGTGTCCGCGATGTCGGCCGAGCGCGCCGAAGCGGTGGCGCAGGCCTTCACGACGTACTTCCACCTCACGAACCTGGCCGAGGAGCACCACCGCGTGCGGGTGCTCCGGCAGCGCGGCGACGACGGCGGCCTGGCCGGCGACTCGTTCCCGGCGACCTACGCGGAACTCGTGGCCGAGGTCGGCGAGGCCGAGGCGGCCGAGCGACTCCGGACGCTGCGGTTCCACCCGGTGCTGACCGCACACCCGACCGAGGCCCGCCGTCGTGCGGTCACCACGGGCGTGCGTCGCATCACGGACCTCATCGACGAGCGCGACCGCTCGAAGAACGCCACGGCACGTGCCGAGAACGAGCGACGGCTGCTCGAGGAGATCACGACGCTCCTGCGCACCTCGCCGCTCCGCACGACCCGCCCGACCCCGCTCGACGAGGTCCGCACCGCGATGAGCGTCTTCGACCAGACGCTGTTCGAGATCGTCCCGCAGGTGTACCGCCTGCTCGACGACCGGCTGCAGGGCGACGACGCCGGGCGCGCACCGGTGACGGCGCCCGCGTTCGTGCGGTTCGGCACCTGGATCGGTGGCGACCGCGACGGCAACCCGCACGTGACCGCCGACATCACGCGCCAGGCTGCGGAGATCGCGGCCGAGCACATCCTGATCGGGCTCACCCGTGCCACCACCCGCATCGGCAGCGCCCTGACCCTCGACGCGAGCGACACCCCGGCCGACGCCGGGCTCACCGCGCTCGTGGCGGCGCAGGAGTCACTCGACCCGGGCATCGCCGAGCGCATCGGCGTCCGCGCCCCGAACGAGACCCACCGCCGCGCGCTCCTGTTCACCGCCGCGCGCATCGACGCCACCCGCCAGGGCACGACGCCGCTCGCGTACGACGGCCCGGACGCCCTGCTCGCCGACCTCCGGACGATCCAGGCGTCGCTCGTCGCCGCCGGCGCGATCCGGCCGGCGAACGGTGAGCTGCAGAACCTCATCTGGCAGGTCGAGACCTTCGGGTTCCACCTGGCCGAGCTCGAGGTCCGGCAGCACTCGCAGGTGCACCGCACGGCCCTGGCGGAGATCCGGGCCGGCGGCGCGCTGAGCGAGACCACCGAAGAGGTCCTCGCGGTCTTCCGGACCATCGCCGACCTGCAGGACCGCTACGGGGTCCGTGCCGCCAGCCGGTACATCGTGTCCTTCACGCAGTCGGCGGCGGACCTGGCGAACGTGCACGAGCTCGCCGTCGCCGCACTCGGCTCGCCCGAGGCCGCCCCGGTGCTCGACGTCATCCCGCTCTTCGAGACCTTCGCCGACCTGCACGCCAGCGTCGACATCCTCGACGAGGCCGTCCGCACCGAGACGTTCCAGCGTCGTCTGGCCGCGACCGGCCGTCGGCTCGAGGTCATGCTCGGCTACTCGGACTCGTCGAAGGACGTCGGTCCGGTCTCCGCGAACTTGGCGCTCTACGACGCCCAGGCCCGCATCGCCGACTGGGCGCGGGACAACGAGGTCGAGCTCACCCTGTTCCACGGTCGCGGCGGTTCGCTCGGCCGCGGCGGCGGGCCGGCCAACGAGGCCGTCCTCGCGCAGCCGCCGGGATCGATCGACGGTCGCCTGAAGCTCACCGAACAGGGCGAGGTCATCTTCGCGCAGTACGGCGACCAGGACATCGCGGCCCGTCACCTCG
The DNA here is from genome assembly GCF_902706105.1 of Curtobacterium sp. 18060. NCBI lineage: Bacteria > Bacillati > Actinomycetota > Actinomycetes > Micrococcales > Microbacteriaceae > Curtobacterium > Curtobacterium sp. 18060. The sequence continues at coordinate 23,073 of NZ_CACSJV010000045.1, forward strand.
AGCAGATGGCCTCGGCCACCCTGTTCGCGTCGTCGCCGTCCAACGAGGCGCGCACGGCCGCTGCTGCCATCCGGTTCGCCGACCTCGCGCAGCAGCTGGACGACGTCTCGCGCGTCGCGTTCTACGACCTGGTCAAGGCGGACGGGTTCGCTCCGTGGTTCGCACGGGTCACCCCGATGGAGGAGATCGGTCTGCTCCCGCTCGGCTCCCGCCCGGCCCGCCGCGGGCTGTCGGTCGAGTCGCTCGAGGACCTCCGGGCGATCCCGTGGGTGTTCTCGTGGACTCAGGCGCGGATCAACCTGGCCGGCTGGTACGGGCTCGGCTCCGCGCTCGAGGCGGTCGGTGACGTCGACGTCCTGCGTGCCGCCTACGCCGAGTGGCCGCTGTTCGGCGCGATGATCAAGAACGTCGAGATGTCGCTCGCGAAGACCGACGAGCACATCGCCCGCCGGTACCTCGAGCTCGCGGACCGCGACGACCTCGCCGCCAAGGTGCTCGACGAGATGACGCGGACCCGTGACTGGGTGCTCCGGATCTCGGGTGGCAGCGACGTGCTCGAGGACCGTCCGGTCCTGGCCCGGGCCGTGCGCCTGCGCAGCCCCTACGTCGACGCCCTGTCGCACCTGCAGCTCCGCGCGCTCCGGTCCATCCGGACGACGGGCAGCACCGACCCGACGGACGCCGACCACCGTCTGCTCCTGCTCACCGTGAACGGGATCGCCGCCGGCCTGCAGAACACCGGCTGACGCCGGCAGCCCCGCACCGCCGAGTGGTCACCAACCGTCGGCTCCGTCGTCGCCGCGCGACCGTTCGCGACCACTCGGCGGACGTGAGCGGCGCGCCGTGACCGCTCGCGGTGGCGGACGGGAGGCCCGTGGCGGCGCTGTCCCGGGCCTCCCGTCCGGCGCCGCGCACGTCCAGGGCTGCACCGTCGAGCGGTCACGCGACGTCGGCTGCCCGGTCGCCGCGCGACGGTTCGCGACCACTCGGCAGACGTGAGCGGCGCGCAGACCGCCGTCGAATCGATTCGGGTGCGCGTAGCGTGTCGGTCGTGACGACGGAGCGCACCCGGAAGCCGACCACGACCACCCTGCCGCCGATCGTGCCGCTGGCCCTGATCGTCGGGGTGTCGCCGTTCGCCACGGACATGTACATCCCGGCGCTCCCGCAGATCGCCCACGACCTCGGCACGACCCCCGGTGCCGTGCAGCTGTCGCTCACGGCGTTCCTCGTCGCCTTCGCGGTCGGGCAGTTGCTCGTCGGACCCGTCAGCGACGGGGTCGGTCGGCGGCCGATGCTCGTCGTCGGCACCGCGGTGTTCGCGCTCGCCTCGGTCGGGTGCGCCCTCGCGCCGGACGTCGTCACGCTCGTCCTCGCCCGCATCGCCCAGGGGCTCGGCGGGGCGGCCGGAGCGGTCGCCGGCCGGGCGATGGTGTCGGACGTGGCGAGCGGGACCCGGATGGCGAAGGTCTTCGGCACGCTCGCCGCGATCAACGCGATCGGCCCCGTCGTGGCACCGCTGGCCGGAGGCGCCGTGCTGACGTTCGGCACGTGGCGGATCATGTTCGTCGTGCTCGCGGTGCTCGGCGCGCTGTTCTTCGCGATGGTGGTGCTGCGGTTCCGCGAGACCCTGCCGCCGGAGCGACGCGGGGGCGTGGGCTTCGCCGCGAACGGCCGACGCATCCGTGAACTGCTGGCGATCCCGCGGTTCCGGGCCTACGTGCTGAGCGGGGTGCTGTCCACCGTGGGGTTCTTCGCGTACATCGCGACCAGCTCGTTCGTGTTCCAGACCCAGTTCGGCTTCTCCGAGGGAATGTACACGCTGGTCTTCGCCACGAACGCCTCGATGATGATCGTCACCACGTTGGTGTTCGGCCGGGTCGTCGGACGGTTCTCCGAGGACTCCCTGCTCACCGTCGGACTGCTCGTCGGCACCGCGGGCGCGGCGGCGGTCCTCGTCTCGGCGCTGCTCGACCTCGGTCCGGTGCCGGTCTGGTGCGCCCTCGCGGTCGTCACGGGTGCGTGGGGCTTCGTGCTGCCCGCGGCGATGACCCGGACGCAGCACGTCGGGGCTGCGCACCCGGGGACGGCCGCGGCCCTGCAGGGCGGCCTGACGTTCGGGATCGGCGGCCTCGGGACACCGCTCGCCGGCGCGCTCGGCGGGACCGCGCTGGCGATGGGCGGGGTCATGGCAGCGCTCATGGCCGCAGCCGTCGTGGTGCAGGTCACCGCGACGCGTCGGGACCGCAGCGGGACCTGACGCGGCGGAGCCGGTAGGTTGCTGGTTGCAAGGCGCACCGATCAGAGGAGACCACCCGGCATGGACATCGTCGTACACGAAGCGCAGCCCGACACCGCGGTACTCGAGTGCAGCGGGCGCCTCAACATGGTGTCCGCCCCCGAGTTCCGCGAGGCGGTCGCGAAGGTCGTCGACAACGGACGTGCCCGCGTCGTGGTCGAGCTCTCCGGTGTCGAGTTCATGGACTCGTCCGGGCTCGGCGCGCTGGTCGGCAGCCTGAAGACCGCGCGGCAGGCGGGCGGCGACCTCCGCATCGCAGCGCCGTCCGAGCAGGTGCAGATGGTCCTGCAGCTCTCCAACATCGACAAGATCCTCCGCACGTACCCCGACGGGGACGCTGCGGTCACCGACTGGTGATGACCGCCTCGGCCGCCGAGCACACGCTCGCGTTGTCGTGCCCGCCGGACGACGTGTCCGCCGTGCACGAGTTCCTGGCGGGCGTGTGGCAGCACGAACCCTCGGTCTCCGTCGAGGACCGGATGGCCCTCGAGCTCGCGATCGTCGAACTCACCTCGAACGTGATCGAGCACGGGACACGCCCGGAGGGCGTCTCCTGCCGTCTGCGCCTCGAGATCGGAGCGGACCGGTTCGCCGCACTGCTCTCCGATGACGGCGTCGCCGCCACCGTGGACACCGAGTCGGCCGAGTTGCCCGACGGACTCGCCGAGAGCGGTCGCGGACTCGCCCTGGTCCGGATGGTCGTGGACGACCTGCGGTACGAGCGGATCGCCGACGAGAACCGGTGGACGGTCCTGCGCGCCCGTCACTGACCGCCACCACGCGACCCGTCGCTTCGTCCGTCTCGCGCACTCCGTGGGCCACAATCCGCAAGGTGCCGCGGGGGATTCCCGGGCTTCCTGGCCGCCGTGTCACGATTCGCGCGATGACAGCCGAACCGGATCCCAGGATCAGCTTCGAGACGTCGGGGGCCGATCTCGACGCTGCCGTGCACATGTACGAGGACGCCTACGCCAGTGTGGGCTTCACAGCGACCCGCACGGAGCGTCCGTTCGCGTACCGTTTCCGCGTCGTCGGCGACGACGTGATGTCGTTCCGATCGACCCGGTTCGACGCCCGCATGCAGGGTGAGCTGGACGTCCGCGACGAGTACGTCGTCATGTGGATCACGGACGGCGGCGGGCGCGTCGACATCGGCCGGCAAGAGGTCGCGTTCACGCCCGCCACCCCGATGATGTTCCCGACCGGCCGTCCCTTCGCCTTCGACCTGCAGGACGTCCGACAGAGCCTGGTGCAGTTCGACCGCACCGCCCTGGAGCGCGTCGCCGCCGAGGTCCACGGTGCGCAGCCGGGTCCGCTCGTCTTCGACCACACGGCGACGCCGCGCACGGCCGAGCTGCGGGGCTGGAACGCGCAGGTCCAGCGTGCCGCGGCGGTCGTGCTCGGTCGGGCGTCGGTCAGTTCGCTCGCCCTGGCCGAGGTCGCGCGGGACACTGCACGGTCCCTGCTCCGGACGTTCCCGCACAAGCTGCTGGCCCCGGACGTCCCCCTGCCGCAGGGCGCCACGGGCCGTGTCCGCGAGGCCGTCGAGTACATGCACGCCTTCGCGCACACGCCGATCTCGACCACCGACGTCGCCGAGCACGTCGGGTTGAGCGTCCGCGGCCTGCAGCAGGCGTTCCAGCGGCAGGTCGGCACCGCCCCGAACGCGATGCTGCGCGGGATCCGTCTCGATCGGGTGCGCGAGGAGCTCCGCCGTGCGTCGACGGGCGACCTGACCGTGGCGAGCGTGGCGATGCGGTGGGGCTTCGCGCACCTCGGTCGGTTCTCGGCGGCGTACGCAGCGCGCTTCTCCGAGTACCCGCGCGACACCCTGCAGCGCTAGGTCCGTCCGGGGTTCGCTACGCTGCCCGGGTGAGCAGACCTCGACCGTGGGTGATCGTGCCCGGGATCTGGAACTCCGACGCGGAGCACTGGCAGTCCGTCTGGCAGCGGGAGCGTGGCGACGCCGCCGTCCGCATCGCACCGGCGTCCTGGGGTGAGCCGGACCCGGGGGACTGGCGAGACTCCATCTCCCGCGCGGTCGCGTCGTGCGCCGAACCGCCGGTGCTCGTGGCGCACAGCCTGGGCGTGCTCGCCGTCGCCGACTGGCTCGTCGCCGCCGCCGCAGACGCTGCAGACGCCGCAGCCGTCGCGGGCGCCGCCGGTCCCACCGTCGCCGGCGCCTTCCTCGTCGCGCCGCCGGACCCCGCGGCACCGGGCTTCCCCGCGGCCGCCTCCGGGTTCGCCGCGCCCCGCCCGATCCCGGCCGGCACCGCAGCGGCCCGCGTTCCACTCCGCCTGGTGGTGAGCGACGACGACCCGTACTGCACTGCCGACCGTGCTCTGGCGTTCGCAGAGACGATGGGGGCCGCGGTACTCCGGGTCGGCCCGCTCGGCCACGTCAACGTCGCCAGCGGTGTCGGCGCCTGGCCCGCCGGTCGGGAGCTCCTCGGCGCGTTCGAGCGGACGCTCTGACCCGACCCCCGGGGCGACGGGCGACACGCCGTTCACGTTCGGGGCGATATGGCAGGGATTGCTCCGACACACCGCGGATGTCCCGAGTTTCGGCGCGCGCGATATTTATCCTTCGGACATGGAGACCCAGTCCGGTGCACGCACCCCCCTCGTCGACCCGTTCGGTCGCGAGGTCGAGGAGTGGCTCCGCGACGCCCCGGCGACGCGCACGCCGTACGTGGCGGACCTCGTGGTCCCGCCCGTCACCGGCCCGGTGCAGCGCCCCGGCGCCGTGGCCGACGCCACCGCCGTCCGGACGCCGGACCCCAGCAGCGCGGCTGCAGCAGTCGCCGCGCCCGAAGCCAGCACCGCGCCTGAAGCCAGCACCGCGCCCGAAGCCAGCACCGCGCCCGAAGCCACCACCGCGCCCGCAGCCCCAGCGTTCCGCCGCGACCGCGCCCGGCACGCCGCCGTCTGCGCACCGTCGTTCCCCGAACCGCCGGAGCGTCTCGCCCTGCGCATCGAGGACCTCGCGATCGAGGTCTCGTCGTCCACCGGTCGCAGCACCATCGAGCGGATCGTCCTGCTCGAGGACGAGGTCCGTCGCCGCGACGAGGACCTCGCCCGCCTCGCCGCCTGGGAGGCCACCGTCGACGGCGCGGACGACCCGGAGGTCACCGCAGCCCGCGCCTTCGCCCAGACCGTCTTCGCGGACCTGCTCGAGGACGCCGCCGCCGAGTCGGACCGTCGCGACCGTGCAGCCGCCCGCCGTGCCGCGACCGCTCCGGTCGCCGTCGTGACCGGCGTCGCCCCCGCTCCCGCGGTGGCCGTGGTCCGCCCCGCACCGGCGGCAGCAGCCGCACCGGCAGCCGACGTCGTCACGGCGACCCCGGCCGTGGCGCTGGTCGCCCCGGAACTCGACGAGCCCGTGCGACCGGTGCTGGGCCTCCCGGCCGTGTCGCCGGTGTCCGCGAACACGCGACCCACGCCGCTCGTCCAGCCCGCCACCGGGCCGACGGTCATCGACCGTGCCGCGTTCGCGGCCGCCCTCACCGCCCACCAGGGCACGACCGCGAGCACGCCCGTCGTGCTGCCGGACGTGATCGCCGTACCCGTCGTCGAGACGGCCGCACCGGCGAGCGTCGACACCGAAACCGGCACCGACACCGAAACCGGCACCGACGAGCCGGCCCGGCCCGGCTGGTGGTCGCGACTCGTCGCCGGCCTGCTCCGTGCGCTCGGTCGCCGCTGACCGGGAGGCCCGGATCACCCCGCGCGGACCGGCTGCCGGTGCCGACGCGGTCGCCTCGGTAGACTGACCGGATGCCGACGCTCCGCGAACTCCAGGCCGTGATCGAAGACCTGTGGCCCGCCGCAGGAGCCGAGTCGTGGGACGCCGTCGGACTGGTCGCCGGGGACCCGGACGCCACCGTCGAGCACGTCCACCTGGCCGTCGACGCCGTCCCCGCGACCGCACGTGAAGCGGTCGAGCTCGGTGCCGGGCTCCTGCTCACGCACCACCCGCTCCTGCTCCGCGGCGTCACGACGATCGCCGAGTCGACGTACAAGGGCAGCGTCCTCGCGACCCTCGTGCGCGGTGGCAGCGCCCTGATCGCGGCCCACACCAACGCCGACGTCGTCACCACCGGTACCTCGGCCGTGCTCGCCGACCGGATCGGCCTCACCGACCAGCGTCCGCTCGACGCGGGCGCCGACCCCGCGACGGGCATCGGCCGCGTCGGGGTCCTCGCCGAGGGCACGACCCTCGGCGCCCTGGCACGGAAACTCGTCGACCTGCTGCCGCCCACCGCGACCGGGGTCCGGGTGTCCGGCGACTTCGACCAGCCCGTCCGCACCGTGGCACTGTGCGCCGGCGCGGGGGACTCGCTGCTCGGCCACCCCGCCGTCCTCGCTGCCGACGTGTACATCACGAGCGACCTCCGCCACCACCCGGCGTCCGAGTTCCGCGAGCAGGCGCTGCTCGGCGGCGGTCCCGCCCTCATCGACACCTCGCACTGGGCCACCGAGTGGCTCTGGCTCGACGTCGCGGCCGCACAACTGCGCCAGGCTGCCGGCGTCCGGGTCACCGTGAGCGACCTCCGCACCGACCCGTGGGACTTCGCGGTCCTGCCGGCGGCCGAACCCACCACCCCCACTGAAGGAGTCTGACCATGAAGGCAGCACCCGAGGACCAGGTCATCCTCCTCGACGTCCAACGACTCGACAACGACGTCACCCGCATCGCGCACCGCATCACGTCGCTGCAGAAGGGCGACCAGCTCACCGGACTCGGCACCAAGGCCGCCGGGCTGCGCAGCGAACTCGTCGCCGCGACCGGCCTGGTCGAGGACGCCGAACGCGAACTCGCCCGCCTGGAGTCCGACACCGCCACCGCGCAGGCCCGCGTCGAGCGCGACACCACGATGCTGCAGAACGTGTCGAACTCGAAGGACGCGACCGGCCTGCAGAACGAGCTCGAGTCGCTGCAGCGCCGCATCGGTGGCCTCGAGACCGCCGAACTCGAGGTCATGGAGAACCTCGACGGCCTCCGCGCTCGGGTCGGCGACATCGAGGCGCAGCTCGCCGACGTCGAAGCCGCCCGCTCCGGCCTGGTCGCCGAGCGTGACGCCGAGATCGCGCGGCTGTCGTCCGACCGCGCGTCCGCCGAGCAGGCCCGGGCCGACGTCGCCGCGAAGGTGCCGGCCGAGCTGCTCGCGCTCTACGACCGGCAGCGTGCCCGCTACGGCTTCGGCGCTTCGCTGCTGCAGGGTGGGGTGTCGACGGCGTCGGGCGTGGCGCTGAACAACTCCGACCTGCAGGACATCCGCCGGGCCGCGCCGGACGATGTCGTGCTGTGCCCGGACAGCGACGCGATCCTGGTGCGCACGGCCGAGTCCGGGCTGTAGGCGCTCGCACGCTGTCGACGGCAGGCGCGGTGCCAGCTGGCACCGCGCCTGCCGTCTGTGGTGCACGGTGCGGGGGCTCGCGGTGCGGGGGCGCGCGGTGCGGGGG
>NZ_CACSJV010000046.1:0-29519 GCF_902706105.1 Curtobacterium sp. 18060
GACCGATCGGCCGCGCATCGCGTCCCGCATCGCGGCGATCGCCGAGTCCGCGACGCTCAAGGTCGACGCGAAGGCCAAGGCCCTGAAGGCCGCGGGCCGACCCGTCATCTCCTTCGCCGCCGGCGAACCCGACTTCGCCACGCCCGACCACGTGGTCGTCGCCGCGGTCGAGGCCGCACAGGACCCGAAGAACCACCGGTACACGCCGGCGACCGGTCTGCCGGAGCTGAAGCAGGCCATCGCCGAGAAGACCGCACGCGAGTCCGGCATCACCGTCGACCCGTCGCGGGTGATCGTCACCAACGGCGGCAAGCAGGCCGTCTACCAGGCGTTCCAGACGATCGTCGACGCCGGCGACGAGGTCCTGCTCCCCGCCCCGTACTGGACCACCTACCCCGAGGCCATCCGCCTGGCCGGTGGCGAGCCGGTCGAGGTCTTCGCCGGCAGCGACCAGGGCTACCTCGTCACCGTCGAGCAACTCGAGGCCGCGCGCACCCCGAAGACGAAGGCGCTGCTGTTCTGCTCGCCGTCGAACCCGACGGGCGCCGTCTACACCGCCGAGCAGACCACGGCCATCGGCGAGTGGGCACTCGAGCACGGCATCTGGGTGATCAGCGACGAGATCTACCAGGACCTCGTGTACGACGGACTCCGCTTCACCGGCATCCTCGACGCCGTGCCGGCCCTCGCCGACACCACGATCCTGGTCAACGGCGTCGCGAAGACCTACGCGATGACCGGGTGGCGCGTCGGCTGGTTCATCGGTCCCGCCGACGCGGTCAAGGCCGCGTCGAACCTGCAGTCGCACCTGTCGTCGAACGTGTCGAACGTGTCCCAGCGCGCCGCGATCGCCGCGCTCACCGGGCCGCAGGAGCCGGTGGCGGCCATGCGCGAGGCCTTCGACCGCCGTCGCCAGGCCATCGTCGCCGGGCTCAACGCGATCCCGGGCTTCGTCACGCCGACCCCACAGGGCGCCTTCTACGTCTACCCCGACGTCACCGCACTGCTCGGTCGCGAGTGGGCGGGCTCGACCCCGACGACGACCCTCGAGCTGGCCGACCTGATCCTCGAGCACGCCGAGGTCGCGGTCGTCCCGGGCGAGGCCTTCGGTCCGTCCGGCTACCTGCGCCTGTCGTACGCGCTCGGCGACGACGACATCGCCGAGGGTGTGGCCCGCTTGGCGAAGTTCTTCGCGTAGTCGCCGCGCCCACGACACCCCGCAGAACGCAGAACGGGCCGCCTCGTCGAGGTGGCCCGTTCGCCGTTCCGGGAGGCCCGTGGCCGGGTCGTGCCGGTTCGTTCAGTCGAGCAGGTCGCCGACCACCACGGGTTCCGGCACGAGCGCCACCCCGAAGCGGTTCAGGACCGTCACCTGCACGTAGCGCGCGAGCTCGGCCACCTGGGCCGCCGTCGCGCCGCCACGGTTCGTCAGGGCCAGGGTGTGCTTCGACGAGATCGCCGCGCGCGACCCCGGCACGGCGTAGCCCCGGTGCACCCCCGCGTGCTCGATGAGCCAGGCGGCGCTGAGCTTGACGTCGTCGCCGGCCGGCCACCGTGGCGCGTCGGCGGGGAGGGTCTCGGCGAAGGCCGCGGACACGATCGGGTTCGTGAAGAACGACCCGGCGCTCCAGGTGTCCCGGTCGTCGGAGTCAAGCACCATGCCCTTCGAGGCGCGGAGGCGCAGGACCTCGTCGCGGACCGTCGCGGGTTCCACGAGGGCACCGAGGTCGACCCCGAGCGAACCGGCGAGCTGGGCGTACCGCACCGGCACGCCGTGCTCCCCCGCCGTGCCGAGCCGGAACTCGACCGTCAGCACGACACCGCGGCGTCCGTGCTTGAGGGTCGACGTGCGGTAGCCGAGCGCCAGCTCGGCCGCGGGCACCCACGTGCGCTCCCCCGTGGCCGCATCGAGGAACTCGACCCGGGTCAGCACGTCGGAGAGCTCGACCCCGTAGGCGCCGATGTTCTGCACGGGGGCGGCGCCGACGGTGCCCGGGATGCCGCTGAGGGCCTCCAGGCCGGTCCAGCCGTTCGCGACGGTGGTGGCGACGAACGCGTCCCAGGGTTCGCCGGCCGCGACACGGACGGTGACACCGTCGGCGTCCGTGTCGGCGTCCACCCCCGTGGTGCGGACCAGGACGACGGTGCCGTCGAAGCCGGAGTCGGCGACCAGCACGTTGCTGCCGCCGCCGAGGACCAGCCACTCGTGGTCGTCCCATGCGGTGCGCGTGTGGTCGACGAGCTCGTCGGTCGTCGTGGCCGTGAGCAGCCGCGCGGCCGCCCCACCGACGCCGAGCGTCGTGAGGTCGGCGAGCACCGGCTCGTGCACGGTCAGCGGAACGCCACCGTGACCTGCGCCTTGCCGAGCACGGTCTGCCCGCCGGCGGTCACGGTGAGGTCGATGCGCTTCGGTCGGCCGTCGTCGTCGACGGTGCCGACCTTGGCGACGATGCCGATGGTCGCGCCCTGCTCCGGGTCCACGACGACGGGGCGGGTGAAGCGGACGCCGTAGCCCGCGACCCAGCCGCTGTCGCCGAGCCACTCGGAGACCGGCTGCACGGCGATGCCCATCGTGAGCATGCCGTGCGCGAGGACGCCCGGCAGGCCGACCGAGGTGGCGACGTCGTCGCGGTAGTGGATCGGGTTGAAGTCACCGGAGGCGCCGGCGTAGCGGACGAGCGAGTCGCGGGTGACGTGCACCTCGCGCTCGGCGACCACCGTGCCGACCTCGATCGCGGTGGCGGGTGCGGCGGTCATGCGTCGTCTCCTCGGACCACGAGGGTGGACGTCGCCGTGACGACGTGCTCCCCCGAGGCGTCGTTCATGGTGCTCTGGGCCGTGACCATCGCGTTGCCGCCGAGCGTCTTGACGCTCGTGACGGTCAGGGTCGCGGTGAGTTCGTCACCGGCCACGATGGGCCGGTCGTAGGTGAAGGACTGCTCGCCGTGGACGACACGGGAGAAGTCGATGCCGGCGTCCGGCTCGGCCAGGAGCTGCGCGAGCGTGGCTTCCTGCACGACGACCGCGAAGGTCGGCGGGGCGACGACGTCGGCGTACCCGGCGGCGCGGGCCGCGTCGGGTTCGTGGTGGACGGGGTTGGTCGCGAACACCGCGCGCGAGAACTCGCGCACCTTCTCGCGACCGACCAGGTAGGGCTGGGCCGGCGGGAACGTCCTGCCGACGAGCTCGGGGTTCACTGACACGTCGGCAGTCTACCGACGCCCGTCCGGGGGCCTGTCGATGCTGAGGATGCATCGGCTAGGCTTGCCGGGCCGGTTCGGGGGAATCGGCGGTCCGGTCGCGACACCGGATCAGGGGACGGGGGAGCAACGATGGACACCAGGACCGAGTTCGCCGTGCACACGGGCGACCGGTGCACCGCGATGGAGGTCGCCGGCGCGGCACTCCGCACGGCGGGACACCACGTCGAGTCGACCGGTGGGACCCTCACCGCGACGACCGGCAACCGGCTGCTGACGATCCTGCTCGGCGCGCTCGTGCACCCCTCCCGCGAGTTCCGCCGCTACGAGCTGTCGACGACCGTCACCGGGGCGTCCACCACGATCACGCTGCGGCACCGCGGACACGGCACGGCCGTCTCCGGCGGCAGCATCGGCGCGAGCCGGCGACGAGCTGCCTGGCACGAGGTGAACGCGGCGATCGAGCGCGCGCTGCGCGCGGCCGGCGTGCTGCAGACGCGGACCGACACCGGGTCGCACTCCGCGCTGTAGGGCCGATCCCAGGGCGGACGGGAGGCCCGGGGCGCGTCCGCCACGCGCCTCCTGGCACACACCTGGCCAAGTGCACAGCCGAAGTGCGTCCGCACCGCTGTGCACGCAGCCCGGGAACGACGCAGCCCGGGAACGACGCAGCGCGGGAACGACGCAGCGCGGGAACGACGAAAGCCCGGCGAACAGATCGCCGGGCTTGCTGTAGCGAGGGCGGGACTTGAACCCGCGACCCCACGATTATGAGTCGTGTGCTCTAACCAACTGAGCTACCCCGCCAGAGATCCGGAGCGACACGCGCACCGGGTCGGAGCCCCGAGTCAGGATTGAACTGACGACCCCCTCCTTACCATGGAGGTGCTCTACCACTGAGCTATCGGGGCGATGTGCCGCGAACGGCACCACCCGAGGATAGCAGACCTCCGACGCTGCTCCGGAACCGGGCGAGACGCCCGGGCGTGCCGCGTCGGCGACCGCTAGTTCGCGTTGGTCTGGAGCCAGGCCAGCGGGTCCACGGGGACCCCGTCGACGTGCACTTCGAGGTGCAGGTGCGGGCCCGTGGAGTTGCCCGTGCTGCCCACGAGCCCGAGCTCGTCGCCGACCTCGATCTGCTGACCGGTGACCACCTTGAAGGAGTTGTCCTCCATGTGGCCGTACACGCTGACGAACTGCTTGCCGTCGACGTCGTGCTCCACCCAGACGTCGTTGCCGAAGCCGCCGTCGTTCGCCTGGACCTTGATGACAGTGCCGGCGGCGATCACCCGGATCGGGGTGCCCTCGCCGGGAGCGAAGTCGACGCCCATGTGGTTCGTCGAGCAGAACGAGCAGCCCGCGACCTGACGACCGCCGAAGCCGGAGGTGATCGGGACGCCGGTGAGGAACGGCCACTGGATCGTGCCGGTCGGGTCGTTGGTGAAGCTCGAGGCGTCGACGTTCTTGTACTGCGTGGCGTCCGACACCGTGTACTGGTCGCGGCTCGTCGACCCGTCGGCTGCGGCGCTGACGCTCATCGACTGGGTCGCACCGCTCGCCGTCGACCGGGCCGCGGTCGAGCCGGTCTCCGGCACGTAGAGCGCCTGGGCGGGCAGCGACGTCGAGACGACGAGACCGGCGACGAAGAGGAGCGCACCGACGGCCGTCACGCGCGAGGCCGCACGGCGGAACGAGGCACCCTGCTTCCGGGCGGCCGGAGCCGGGGCGGGCACGGCGGCGGTGCGGCTGGCCGCGATGTGCCGGGTGGCGCGGTCGACCTGCACGGCCGGTGCGGCACGGCCGGTCCGCCGACGGGACGCCGGGACCTGGCCGATGACACGGCGGGGCTGGGGCGCGACGGACTCCGCTGCAGCCGTCGCGGTGTGCGGCGCCGTGGCGCGGACGTCCGGCGAGGTGGGAGCCGGCGGCGTCGTGATGCGCGAGGCCGGACGGACCGCCGACTCGGGCAGCGCGGGCGACACCGGTGCGAGGTCGATCGGCGACACGGGAGCGGCGGCCGACGACGGTGTGGTCAGCCCGACGACCTCGTCGAACGACGGGCCCGCGGCACGGTCGGCTGCGACGTCCTGCGCGTGGTCCTGCGTGACGGGAGCACCCTTCGCAGCCGCTCGCTCCGCCTCGATCCGTGCTCGTCGGGTCAGGTGGACGACCGGGGTGGCGGCGTCGACGGGACCGGTGGGGACGGACGTCAGTGGGGAGTGGGGCATGCGTGCGGTGGCGATCCTGATCGGGGAAGGGGCGCGCTCGTTGGTAACGAGCAGATAACGGGACCTGAGCACGGTAGCAAACGTCGTCGCACGTCGCCAGTCGTGGTCATGTCCACCGGGCACCCCCAGACCGAGGGACCGACGGACCTCAGATGCCGAGCGCCTCCGCTTCCAGCCCGCGCAGCAGCGCCTCGAGGTCGTCGGCCACCGCGGGGCTCGCGAACAGGAAGGAACGGGTGCCGCCGGCCTCCCAGATGCGGACCGACGCTCCGGCCTCGCGCGCGACGACGGAGCCGCCGGCCATGTCCCACGGGTTGATCCCGCGCTCGTAGTAGGCGTCGACGACCCCGGTCCCGACCGCGCAGCAGTCGAGCGACGCCGCTCCCCCGCGCCGGATGTCCCGCACCTCGCCGATCAGCCCGGCGAGCACGGACACCTGCTCACGGCGCCGGTCGGCCGTGTACCCGAAGCCCGTCGCCACGAGTGTCTCGGCGAGCGAGGCCGGAGCGCTGACGGACAGGGGGACGCCGTCGCGGGTGGCGCCCTGTCCGGCGGCGGCACGGAACACCACCCCGGTCGCGGGGGCCACCACGACGCCGGCGATCGGCTCCCACGTCATCGGGTCGGCGGAGCCCCGCACGACGCCGATGCTCACGCCGTACTCGGCGCTGCCGTACAGGTAGTTCACCGTGCCGTCGATCGGGTCGACGACCCAGGTGATGCCCGACTCCCCCGACGCCGAGCCGGACTCCTCGCCGTGGAACGCGTCGTCCGGCCGGGCCTCGGCGATCCGGGCGCGGATGAGCGCCTCGACCTCGCGGTCCGCCGCCGTGACCACGTCGACGATGCTCGACTTCCGGTCGGCGACCTCGACGCCCTCGGCCCGTCGTCGTGCGGCGAGCGTGGCCGCTTCGCGCGCGATCGTCTCGGCGAGGTCGGCGAACTGGGACGGTGTGCAGTCGGATGCCATGCACCGATCCTGCCAGGGACGACGAAAGCCCCGTCCGACCCGGACGGGGCTTTCGCGATGGTGGCAAGTGAGGGATTCGAACCCCCGAAGGCTACGCCGGCTGATTTACAGTCAGATCCCTTTGGCCGCTTGGGTAACTTGCCATGCGCACCCAGCCGGTGTGATCACCAACCGAAGGCGCGCACAAAAGCATAGCGGATCCGGAACGGTGGTCGTGACCACCGCGAGCCGACCGCCGGAGCCGAACCGGGCCTCCCGTCCGCCGTTAGGCTGTCCGGCATGGCAGACAGTTCCTTCGACGTGGTCAGCAAGGTCGACAAGATGGAGGCGGAGAACGCCCTCAACCAGGCGGCCAAGGAGATCGAGCAGCGGTACGACTTCAAGGGCGCGGACGCGTCGGTCGCCTTCAGCGGCGAGGACGTCCTCATCAAGGCGAACTCGGAAGAGCGCGCGAAGGCCGTCCTCGACGTCCTGCAGAGCAAGGCGATCAAGCGCAACATCAGCCTGAAGAGCCTCGACGCCGGCGACCCCTACCCCTCGGGCAAGGAGTACCGCATCGAGGTGAAGTTCAAGAACGGCATCGAGCAGGACGTCGCGAAGAAGATCGGTGCGTTCCTGCGGGCCAACGCCCCGAAGACCGTGAAGAGCCAGATCCAGGGCGACGAACTGCGGGTCTCCTCGAAGAGCCGCGACGACCTCCAGAACACGATCCAGCTCCTCAAGGGTGAAGAGTTCGACGTCCCGTTGCAGTACATCAACTTCCGCTGACGTCCGTGGAGCACTGGCTCACCGTCGCGATCACGGTCCTGGCCGTCCTGCTGGACCTGGCGATCCGCGTCTTCTCGATCATCTACGTCCCGATCAACCGGAAGCCGCAGACGGCGACCGCCTGGTTGCTGGCGATCTTCCTCATCCCCTACATCGGCTTCATCGTCTTCCTGGTCATCGGGTCGACGAAGCTGCCGCGTGCCCGGCGTGAGAAGCAGACCGAGATCAACGCGTACATCCTCGAGCAGACCGAGGGCATCGAACGCGTGCGCCGTGACCACCCGTGGCCGCTGTGGCTCGAGAGCATCACCACACTGAACCGTGAACTCGGCGCGATGCCGCTGGTCGGTGGCAACTCGGCGGAGCTCTACCCCGACTCCGAGGAGTCGATCGCGGAGATGACCCGGGCGATCGAGCAGTCGCGGCGGTTCGTGCACGTCGAGTTCTACATCGCGACGCTCGACGACACCACGCGACCGTTCTTCGACGCGCTCGCCCGTGCACAGGCCCGCGGCGTCATCGTCCGGTTCCTGCTCGACCACTGGGCCAGCCGCGGCTACCCCGGGTACAAGGACACGCTGGCGTTCATGGACCGCGCCGGCATCGAGTGGCACCTCATGCTCCCGCTGCTGCCGCTGCAGGGGAAGTTCCAGCGCCCCGACCTGCGCAACCACCGGAAGATCATGGTCATCGACGGCTCGGTCGCGTTCACCGGGTCGCAGAACCTGATCGACCCCTCGTACGACATCAAGTCGCACATCGAGAAGGGCATGGTCTACAAGGACCTGTTCGCCCGGTTCGAGGGACCGGTCGTCGCGGGGTTGAACGCACTGTTCGTCACCGACTGGTACAGCGAGACCGACGAACTGCTCCTGCGCGAGAGCGACCCCGTCCAGCGGGCCGACCGCGGCGACGCCCTCGACTGCCAGGTGGTGCCGTCCGGGCCCGGGTTCGACGGCGAGAACAACCTGCGCCTGTTCAACGCGCTGCTCTACTCGGCACAGAAGAAGGTGTCGATCACCTCGCCGTACTTCGTGCCGGACGACTCGATGCTCTACGCCATCACGACGACCGCCCAGCGCGGCGTCGAGGTCGAGCTCTTCGTCGGCGAGATGGGCGACCACGCCATGACGTGGCACGCGCAGCGCTCGTACTACGAGGGACTGCTCCGCGCCGGCGTGCGGATCTGGCTCTACCGGGCACCGACGATCCTGCACGCCAAGCACTTCACCATCGACGACGAGGTGTCGGTGATCGGGTCGAGCAACATGGACATGCGCTCGTTCAGCCTGAACCTCGAGGTCTCCGTGATGGTCCGGGGCCACCGCTTCGTCGATGCCCTGCGCGAGGTGCAGGACGCCTACAAGGAGCACAGCTTCGAGCTGACGCTCGACGAGTGGGTCGACCGTCCGCGCCGGTCCAAGGTGCTCGACAACGTCGCGCGGCTCACGGCAGCGCTGCAGTAGCGGACGACCGGGAGGCGCGGCTCACCTCCGCCGCGCACGGTGCGTCGTCCTCCACCCGGTGCGACCTTGGCAGCACGGTGCGTCGCCACAGCGGGGCACCCAGCGAGCAAGCCCGCGGTGAACGAACAACGCTGCACCGTGCGGCAGCGCTCCGACCAGGTCAGGGCGCCGTGCAACCTCCCACGCACGGTGCGGACGGGAGGCGCGGCTCGTCTCTGCCGCGCACGGTGCGTCGTCCTCCACCCGGTGCGACCTTGGCAGCACGGTGCGTCGCCACAGCGGGGCACCCAGCGGGCAAGCCCGCGGTGAATGAACAACGCTGCACCGTGCGGCAGCGCTCCGGGACCGGATCGGCCCGGCAGGAGCGCTCAGCGCATCGGGACGGTGGACGCCAGGGCCGCGACGGCCCGCTCAAGCGGGCCCCGGCCGAGGAACCGGCGCCAGACCATCGCGAACACGACCGAGCCCAGCGCGAACCAGCCCCACGCCTCGGCCGACTCCGGGTACTCGGGCAGCATCGCGATCACCACGAGGTGTCCCGAGTAGATCGTCAGGGGCATCGACCCGACGGCGGCGAGCGGGAACGCGATCCGCTCGGCGACCCGCCCGCGCCCGTCGAACACCAGGGTGCAGAGCGCGATGACCGCCACCGCCACCCCCGCGGTGCCGACCACGTCCACCGTCGTCGACGAGTGGTCGCGCGGTGACAGGAAGAGCTGGGCGAGGGCCTCGGCCGGCGTGCTGCCCTCGGCGGCGTACGGGACCCCCGGGAACGCGAACGCGGCCCCCGACGGAAGCGGCGCGAGGACCGTGCCGACGACGTACGCGGTGGCGGCGACCAGTGTGCCGGATGCGAGGAGCACGACCTGCGTGCCCCGCATCTCCAGCCCGGCCCGGGCGACGGCGAGACCGACCAGGACGTACGCCAGGAAGGTGACCACGGGGTAGACCAGGCCGAGCTGCTGTCCGACCATGCCCGCGTCGGCGTAGGCCGGTGCGGTCGAGACAGCGACGATCGGCGACAACACGGCGCAGGCGCCCGCGATGGCGAGGAGCCACGCCGGGCGGACCCGGAGCACCGGGATCACCAGCAGGAACAGCACTCCGTACGTCGGCAGGATGACGTAGACCGGGGTGTCCAGGGCGATGAGCACGAACCCGATTGCGACGACGGCCGCGGCGCGGATCGCCAGGCGCGCCCGGACCCGCCCGATCGTCCGGGGCCCTGGCGGAGTCGTGCGACCGCTCGTCAGGCCGATCGAGACGCCGGCGAGGACGGCGAACAGCGTGGACGGGCGCCCGTGCGCCACGGCGGACCACGTCGACGGATCGGACCAGTCGAGCTGGTCCGCGATGCCGCCGATGTGCGCGGCCATCATGCCGAGCAACGCGACGGCCCGCGCGACGTCGACGCCCTGCAGTCGCACGCCGGACACGGACGCGCCCCGAACCGCGGTGGGCGGGACGGGGCGCGTGTCGGTCATCGGTGTCAGTTCGTGGGCACGTCGACGCGACCGAGGGACACGTCGATCATCTCGTCACGGGGCACGACCTTGATGCGCTCACGGCCCTCGGCAGCACCGAGCGCGAGCTCGTGGGTGTCCAGGTGGTGCCAGCCCTCGAGATCGGTGTACTCGACGCCACGCTCGCGGAGCAGGGCCGGGATCGCACCCTCGGAGGGGTCCTCCGGCGTCCACCAGCTCGCCTGGTCGTTGACGATGTGCTGCACGGTCTCCATGGCATCGGACTTCGTGTGCCCGATGAGCCCGACCGGACCGCGCTTGATCCACCCGGTGGCGTAGACGCCCGGGATCTGCTGGTTGTCGTCGTCGAGGACCTGGCCCTCGTGGTTCGGGATGACGCCGTGGCGCTCGTCGAACGGCAGCCCGGGCAGCGGGGAACCGAAGTAGCCGACGGCGCGGTAGGCCGCCTGGATCGGGATCTCACGGATCTCGCCCGTGCCCTCGACACCGCCCTCGCCGTTCGGCCGGGTGCGCTCGTACCGGATTGCGGTGAGGTTGCCCTGCTCGTCGCCGACGAACTCGGTCGGCTTCGCGTAGAAGTGCAGGTGCAGCCGCCGGCTCGCCTGACCGGTCTCGCGGGTGCGCCACTGCTCGAGCACCCGGTTGATGACCATGACCTGCTTGTTCGTGGCGATCGCGGTCTTCGACGCCTCGTCGTGGTCGAAGTCCTCGTCGTAGACGACCATGTCGACGTCACGGACCTCGCCGAGCTCGCGGAGCTCGAGCGGCGTGAACTTGACCTGGGCGGGACCACGGCGGCCGAAGACGTGGACGTCCGTGACGGGCGACGCCTTGAGGCCCTCGTACACGTTCGCCGGGATCTCGGTCGGCAGCAGGTCGTCGGCGTGCTTCGCGAGGATGCGGGAGACGTCGAGCGCGACGTTGCCGACGCCGATCACCGCGACGCTCTCCGCGGTCAGCGGCCAGGTGCGCGGGACGTCGGGGTGACCGTCGAACCAGCTGACGAAGTCGGCGGCACCGTAGGAGCCCCGGAGGTCGACGCCGGGGACGTCGAGGTCGGCGTCCTTGATCGCGCCCGTCGAGAAGACGACCGCGTTGTAGTGCTTCTTGAGGTCCTCGAGGGTGATGTCCTCGCCGAAGCGGACGTTGCCGAACAGCCGGACGACACCGCGGTCGAGCACGTCGCGCAGGGCGTTGACGATGCCCTTGATCCGCGGGTGGTCGGGGGCGACGCCGTAGCGGACGAGTCCGTACGGCGCGGGGAGCTGCTCGAACAGGTCGATCGACACGTCGTGTCCGTGGGCCTCGCGCAGCAGGATGTCCGCGGCGTAGATGCCGGCGGGTCCGGCGCCGACGATGGCGATTCGGAGGGTGGGCACTGATCGTCTCCAGTTCGTTCGGGTGGGGTGCTCCCGGTGGTGCGTCCCGCGCGGCGACCGTGGGGTCGTCCGGTCGCGGGTGGTGTTCAGCGGCTGCGGTCGACGACGGAGTCGGCGAAGCGGGTGAGTGCCCGCTTGACGGTGCCGTCGGGCAGCGGGGCGAGGGCGTCCACGGCTTCGCGGGCCCAGCGGACCGCGACCGTGCGCGTCGACGCGGTCGCCTCGTGGTCACGCAGTGCGGCGACGGCCGACTGGTACGGCACGGAGCCGACCGCGTCGTCCGGGGCGCCGTTCACGTCGCGCTCGATGCGCAGGACGAGGTCCTGCGCCGCCGGGTCGGTCGCCGCGTGCCGACGCAGGTGCAGCATCGGCAACGTGTCGACGCCGGCACGGAGGTCGTTGCCGGCGATCTTGCCGGTCTTGTCCGTCGCCGGTGCCAGGTCGATGACGTCGTCGACGAGCTGGAAGGCGACGCCCACCTTCTCGCCGAAGGTCCCGACGGCGTCGAGGTAGGCACGGTCGGCGCCGGAGAACATGACACCGGCGCGGGCGGCGGTCGCGATGAGCGAGCCGGTCTTGTCGCTGAGCACCTGGATGTAGTGCTCGACCGGGTCGTCGTCGGGCTGCGGGCCGGTGGTCTCGTGCAGCTGCCCCATGCAGAGGCGCTGGAAGGTCTCGGCCTGCATCCGGATGCCCTCGGTGCCCAGGTCGGCGGTGATGAGACT
This sequence comes from Curtobacterium sp. 18060, assembly GCF_902706105.1. NCBI lineage: Bacteria > Bacillati > Actinomycetota > Actinomycetes > Micrococcales > Microbacteriaceae > Curtobacterium > Curtobacterium sp. 18060. Next base: position 12,221 of record NZ_CACSJV010000046.1, read on the forward strand.
GGCGCGGGCGAAGAGCAGGTCGCCGGTCAGGATCGCGACGTTGTTGCCGTACGTGATCTGCGCTGCGGGGACCCCGCGGCGGACGGGCGCTTCGTCCATGACGTCGTCGTGGTAGAGCGACGCCAGGTGGGTCGTCTCGATGCTGACGGCGGCCTTGACCACGGCGGCGGTCACCCCGTCGCCGAGCTGCGCGATGAGCAGCGTCAGCGTCGGACGGATCCGCTTGCCGCCCGCGGACAGCAGGTAGCGGCTCGTGGTGTCGGCGAGGGTGTCCGTGGACCGCATGGCGTCCTCGAGCCCCTGCTCGACGAGCTCGAGACCGTCGTCGACGGCGGCGATGAAGCGGCGGTCGGCGGGCGTGGCGAACAACCGCTCGCCGATGCCCAGCGAGGCGCGGAGGCTCGGCGCGCGACGTGCGACCGGGACGCTCGGATTCAAGTGCTGCTCCGTCTTCGGGGGATGGTGACCGGTCAGTCGTCGGCCGGGTCGACGCGCGGCTGCTCGCCGGTGGTCTGGTGGTCGCGGCGTGCCTTCGCACGACGGGCCGCGGACTCGCGCACCGTGTCGGCGACGGGCTTGCGGCCACGGTGCAGTGCGACGATACCGGCCGTGAGGTTCCGGTAGGCGACCACGGAGAAGCCGACGCCGCGCAGCCACTGGGTGAGGACCTGCTGGTCCGGCCACGCGTCGATCGACTCGGCGAGGTAGCGGTAGGCGGCGGGGTTGCTGCTCGAGAGCTTCGCGATGCCCGGGAGCACGCGCTTCAGGTAGGTGCCGTAGCCGAGGCGCAGCAACGCACGCGGCGGGGTCGAGAACTCGCAGATGACCACTCGGCCGCCGGGCTTGAGGACCCGCAGCATCTCGGCGAGCGCCTGCTTCGGGTCGTTCACGTTGCGCAGCCCGAACGAGATCGTGACGGCGTCGAACGTGTCGTCGTCGAAGGGCAGGTGCTCGGCATCGCCCTCGACGAAGGTGATCTCGGGGTGCCGCTCGCGACCGACCGCGATCATGCCGGCGGAGAGGTCGAGCGCGCTGACCTCTGCCCCCTTCTTCGCGAAGGCCGCGGCACTCGTCCCGGTGCCCGCGGCGATGTCGAGGACCTTCTCGCCGGGCTGGGGGTCGACCGCTCGCACCGTGGCGACACGCCACAGCGGTGCGTTGCCCGCCGACAGGATGTCGTTCGTGAGGTCGTACTTGGCCGCGACGTCGTCGAACATCGCCGCCACCTCGTCCGGCCGCTTGTTCAGGTCCGCTCTGCTCACCCGACCAATCCTAGAGGTCCCGACCGTACGTTCACCGGACTCGCAGCAACGGCCCACTCGTCGGGCAAGCGGCCAGGCGGTCCACCGACCGCGCGTAGCATCGGAGCCGTGACCCGAACCACCACGGCGGCGCCCCCGCTGACGGTCTCCACCCGGATCCTCGACGACCCGGGCACCGTCCTCCGCCACACCCTGCGCGACCGCCCCCTGGCCTTCGTCCGGAACGGTGACGGCATCGTCGGCATCGGGGAGGCGCTGCGGTTCACGTTCACCGGCCCCGACCGGATGCGCGACGCCGCCGCGGTCTGGCGCACCGTCGTGGAGTCGGCCGTCGTCGACGACCCGGTGCAGCTGCGCGGCTCCGGCCTGGTCGCGTTCGGCTCCTTCGCCTTCGCCGACGACTCCGCCGACGAGAGCGTCCTGATCGTCCCGCGCGTGGTCATCGGCCGACGGCGCGGCAAGGCCTGGCTCACGGCGATCGACACGACCGTCGGCGCCGAGCCGCTCACGTTCACGCGGACCTCGGTGCCGGTCCCCCACGTCGGACCACACGTCTCCGTCGCGCTGCACCCCGGCCGGATCAACGAGGCCGCCTACGCCGCGAACGTCGCCGAGGCCGTGCGACGCATCGCCGCCGGGAGCGCGCAGAAGGTCGTCCTCGCCCGCGACCTCGTCGGCAGGATGCCAGCGGACGCCGACCACCGCGCCCTGCTGCTCGACCTCGCCGCCGCCTACCCGCAGTGCGTCACCTTCGCGGTCGACGGCCTGGTCGGTGCGACCCCCGAGACGCTCGCCCGCACCGACGGCACCCGGTTGACGGCGCGGGTGCTGGCCGGCAGCGCCGCACGCGGCGAAGACGAGGTGTCGGACCGTGCCGCTGCCGAGGCCCTCGCCGCCAGCGCGAAGGACGTCGACGAGCACGCGTTCGCGATCGACAGCCTGCTCGCCTCGCTCCGCCCGCTCGTGACCGAGTTGCGCGCCGACCCCGAGCCGTTCCGGCTGCAGCTGCCGAACCTGTGGCACCTGGCGACCGACGTGCAGGCGACCCTGCCGCCGGACACCACCTCGCTCGACGTCGCCGACGCCCTGCACCCCACGGCCGCGGTCGCGGGCACCCCCACCGACGTGGCCGTCCGGCTCGTCGCCGAGCTCGAGGGCGTCGACCGCGGTCGCTACGCCGGCCCGGTGGGCTGGATGAGCGCCACCGGCGACGGCGAGTGGATGCTGGCGCTCCGCAGCGCCCGCATCGACGACGACGGCACCGTCCGGGCCTGGGCGGGCGCGGGCGTCGTCGCGGGGTCGGAACCGGCACGCGAGGTCGCCGAGACCGCTCTGAAGTTCCGACCGGTCACCGACGCGCTGGCCTGAGCGGCGCGGCGGCCACGCGTCAGTCGGCCAGCGGGACCTCGATCACGACGCGCTCGGCCGGGTCGGTGAGCACCCGCTCGAGGTCGCCCCACGTCTCCGCGCGGCGGTACTCCCAACCGAGGCCGGTCACGACCCGTTCGACGTCGACGTGCTGCGGGGTCGACATCATCCGGCGCATGTCCTCTGGTGGAGTGGTGCGTGCCACCTCGAGCCCGCGGAAGATCGCGCCGCCGTGGTCGTTGCCGACGACGACCTGGACCCGGTGCGTGCGCTCCTCTGTCCCGGTGACGAACGCCCCGAGGTCGTGCAGCAGGGTCAGGTCGCCGAGCAGCACGCGCGTGGTGCCGACCGACGCCGACGACTGTTCGAGGGCCGCGGCGATCCCGAGGGCCGTCGACACGGTGCCGTCGATGCCGGCGAGCCCGCGGTTCGCGTGCACCCGGATCTTCTTGCCGAGCACGCGCCCGTCGGCGACGCGGATGATCTGCGAGGCGCCGAACACGAGCCGGTCGTGCGGCCACGTCACGCCCCACACGGCGTCGGCGAGCATCGCGCGGTCGACGGGTCGGCGGCGGAGGGCGACCTCGTCGCGCAGGAACTTGTTGCGCTCGGCACGGTCCGGGGACCGCTTGGCACCGAGGTCGGGTCCGGCGTCACCGTCGCCGAGCAGCTGCCGGCTCGCGCCGACCCAGCGCCCGACCCACGCACGGTGCTCCGGCCGGGTCCGGCCCGTCACGCGGACGTCGGACACGAAGGTGGTGTCGGAGGGCCGGGAGGCGCGGGCCGGGTCGAAGGGATCGGCCGCGTGTCCGCGGACCACGAACGTCTCGACCCCCTGCCGCTGCAGGAGCGCCGGGACCTCGCGACTGAGGGTGGGGTGGCCGAGCACGACGGCACGACGGACCACACCGCCGAAGTCCTGGTCGCGCAGGAGTTCGCGGTAGGTGACGACGAGGTTCCGGCCGAACCGTGCGCCGCTGGAGACCTCGGCGAGCAGGGGCGCGCCGAGCTCCCACGCGATGCGCTCGGCGTCCTCGCCGGCGTCGTGCCCGGCGATGACGACCGTGCCCGGTTCGTCGTCCGGCGACAGCTCGGCCACCGGGAGTCCGCCGTGCGCACGACGGGTGGCGAACGCGGTGTCGACCTCGTCGTCGGGGACGCCCTGCACGCGGTCGGCGTCGAGGCCGGCGGACAGGGGTTCACGGAACGCGACGTTGAGCTGCGCCGGCCCCGGCTGCCCGGTGTGTCCGGCGGCAGCGGCGACGGCCTGGCGGGCGAGGTCGCGGAGCGCTGCACGCACCGAGGCGTCGGCTCCGTGCGCAGAGGGCGCCTCGACGTCGCGGACGAAGGCGACCGCGTCGCCGAACATCCCCGGCTGGACGGTGGTCTGGTTGCTGCCGATGCCGCGGAGCTCGTCCGGCCGGTCGGCGCTCAGCACGATCATCGGGACACCGGAGTGGTGCGCTTCGAGGACGGCGGGGTGCAGGTTGGCGACGGCGGTGCCCGAGGTCGTCACGACCGCGGCCGGTCGGCCGGACTCCACCGCGAGCCCGAGGGCGAAGAACCCGGCGGTGCGCTCGTCGAGCCGGACGTGGACGGTCAGGCCGCCGGCTCGCTCGAGGGCGACGGCCGCGAGCGCAAGGGCCTGGGATCGTGAGCCCGGGCTGACGACGACGTCGGTGACGCCGGCGCGCACGAGTTCCTGCAGCAGCGTCAGGGCGGCGTCCGTCGCCGGACTGCCCGATCCGGCGGGACCGTCAGCGATCGGTGCGGCCGTCGTCGTCTCGGTCGTGGAACTGGTCTTCGAGGTCTCGGAGGGTCGCGTCGTCCTGGTCCTTGTCCGTGAGGGTGTTCCCCGGAACGGGCGTGGTGCCGAGGAAGTCCGGGTCGTCTTCGGGTCCACGGTACCGGGCGGTCGTGCCCGGGGACGCCGGCGAGCGGCCGAGCAGGAACCAGAGCACCCCACCGAGGACGGGGAGGACGATCACGAGGAGGATCCAGACACCGCGCCTGAGGGATCGGACACGTTCGCGGGGCATCGTCGCGCAGTCGATGGCCGCGTACACCGTGAAGGCGACAGCGGCGACGACGACGATCAACCACAAGCGGACCATGCCCAGGAGTCTAGGTCGCGAGCCTGTGACGACCCTGCCGGTCGGCCGTCCGTAGACTCGCAGGGTGAAAGCGTGGCTCCTGTACACCCTGGCCCGGCTCGGCATCTTCGCGGCGGCGCTCGTGCTCCTCCGGCTCCTGACCCCGATGCCCTGGTACTGGGCGACGATCATCGCCGCCCTCGTCGGGCTGCTGGTGTCCTACATCGCGCTCGCCGGACTCCGCACCAAGGTCGCCCTGAGCCTGGCGAACCGCCGCGGTGGCCCGGAGCGCGATGCGGACACCGACTTCGAGGACGACTTCGTCGACGCGGCGGACACCGACGCCGCGGACACCCCGACCGTGCGCCCGGTGTCGGACGCCGACCGGCACGCGGCGCGCCGGGACACCGACGCGGAGTAGTCCGGCGGAGTCCTACGGCTGGACGGCGAGCGTGATGCCGAGCACGACGCCGAAGACCAGCGAGGCGAACGACGACAGCTGCAGTGCCGTGATGAGTTCACGGGGCTTGCGGGACGACACCCCGATCGCGAGCGCCGGCAGGGCCAGCAGCAGCGAGAAGTACGTGAAGCCCGTGCGGAAGTAGAGCAGGACGAACCAGAGCAGCACGACGTACGGCAGCAGCAGGAACAGGCCGTACAGCACCCGTGCCACCGGTCGTCCGACGACGACGGCCAGGGTGCGCTTGCCGGCGAGACGGTCCTCGTCGATGTCGCGGATGTTGTTCACCATCAGCACCGCGCAGGCGAAGAACCCGGCGGCGACCGCGGCGGCCCATCCGCTCGTGGTGGCCTGGCCGATGAGCACGTACTGGGTGCCGAGCACGGCGACGAGTCCGAAGAACACGAAGACGAAGACCTCGCCGAGCGCGTTGTACCCGTAGGGCTTCTTGCCGCCGGTGTAGAACCACGCGGCGACGATGGCGGCGGCGCCGACGAGCAGCAGCCACCACAGCTGGGTGAGCACCACGATGACGATCCCGGCGACGGCTGCCAGCCCGAAGAACGTCAGTGCGACGGTCAGCACCGTGCGGGGCTTCGCGAGCCCGGCCCCCGTCAGTCGAGCGGGGCCGACGCGGTACTCGTCGGTGCCGCGGACCCCGTCGGAGTAGTCGTTGCTGTAGTTCACGCCGATCTGCAGGAACAGTGCCACCGCCAGGGCGAGCAGCGCGATGGCGAGGTGCCCGTCCTGCGCCAGGAACGCGCCGAAGTCGCTCGTGGTGCCGCTGTCGACGAAGCCCACGGTGGTGCCGAGCACCACGGGGACGACGCCGAGCGTCAGCGTGCGGAGTCGTGCCCCGCCGATCCAGTCCCGCGCGGTCGCCCGGCGCTTCGAGCGGACCGGGGTCGCAGCCTTGGCCGGGTTGCCCGAGCGGCCCTGCTTGTGCGTCGTGTTCTTCGTTCGTGCCACGACCACCGATCCTATCCGCGCCGCGTCGCACTGCACCGCGGTGCCGACGCGAGGGCCTACGAGGACGCCAGGTCCTGGATCGCCCGCCGGTCGGGCTTGCCGGACGCGAGCATCGGCAGCCGGTCGACCACCACCACCGCGGCCGGACGTGCGGCTCGGCCGAGGGCGTCGCCCACGTGGGACCGGACGGTGTCGAGGTCGAGCGGTCGCTCGGTGACCACGACCGGCACCTCGCCCCACTCCCCCGAGGCCCGTCGGGTGACGACTGCGCCGTGCTGGTCGGGCAGGTCGCGCACGAGCCGCTCCACCGCGCCGAGCCGGACCTTCTCGCCGCCGGAGATCACCACGTCGTCGAGGCGTCCGAGCACCCGGACCACCCCGTCGGACACCGTCGCGGCGTCCCCCGTGCGGTACCAGCGCAGACCGTCGCGGTCGACGAACGTCGCGGCCGTGCGGTCCTCGTCGCCGAGGTACCCCTCGGCGAGCATCGGACCCGCCAACTGGAGCTCGTCATCCACCACCGCGGTGCGGACGGTCCCGAACGGCACGCCGTCGTACACACAGCCGCCGCTCGTCTCGCTGGCGCCGTAGGTCGTCACGATGCGCACACCCGCGGCGACCGCTCGCTCGCGGAGCGCCGCCGGGGTCGCCTGCCCGCCGACGAGGACCGCGTCGAACCTGCCCAGTGCAGCCGTCGCGCGGTCGTCGTCGAGCACGCGGGCGAGCTGCACGGGGACGAGCGACGTGTAGCGACGGGGAGCCGCTGGGCCGGTGACGAGCTGGTCCGCGGCGTCCGCGAACGCCGTGGCGTCGAAGTGCCCCGGTGCCACGACGACCGGCGTCGTCCCCGCGGCGATCGAGCGGGTCAGGACGTTGAGGCCCGCGATGTAGTGCGTGGGCAGCGCCAGCACCCAGCTGCCGGGTCCGCCGAGCGCTGCGTCCGCCGCTGCGGCACCAGCGAGGAGCGCCTCGGACGAGAGGGCCACGCGCTTGCCGGTGCCGGTGGACCCGCTCGTCTCGACCACCAGTGCGACCCGCTGCCGGACCTCGGCCGGTGGCGGGGTCGGCAGCGCCGGTGCTCCCTCGGCGACGGGGAGCAGCGCGGGGCCGCCGGCGAGCGCTGCCTCCAGGTCGCGGAGCACCGCCAGCGGATCCGACGTGCCCAGCGCGACCAGCGGACGGGTCATGCCGGCACCGCCGGGCTCAGTAGTGCCACGGGAACGACGTCCACTCGGGGGCGCGCTTCTCGAGGAACGAGTCGCGGCCCTCGACGGCCTCGTCGGTGCCGTAGGCGAGCCGCGTCGCCTCGCCCGCGAAGACCTGCTGCCCGACCATGCCGTCGTCGACGGCGTTGAACGCGTACTTGAGCATCCGGATCGCCGTCGGGGACTTGCCGAGGACGATCTCGCCCCAGCGGATCGCCTCACGCTCGAGGTCCTCGTGCGGGACGACCGCGTTCACCGCACCCATCTCGTACGCACGCTGCGCCGAGTACTCCTGCGCGAGGAAGAAGACCTCGCGCGCGAACTTCTGGCCGATCTGCTTGGCGTAGTAGGCGCTGCCGTACCCGCCGTCGAACGACCCGACGTCGGCGTCGGTCTGCTTGAACCTGCCGTGCTCGGCGCTCGCGATGGTCAGGTCGCAGATCGCGTGCAGCGAGTGCCCGCCGCCGGCTGCCCAACCGGGGACCACGGCGATGACGACCTTGGGCATCATGCGGATCAGGCGCTGCACCTCGAGGATGTGCAGTCGTCCCATCGACGCCTGCGCGGCCGCGGGGTCGACTCCTTCGGGCGGCGCACCCTCGTCGCCGACGTACTGGTAGCCGCTGCGCCCCCGGATGCGCTGGTCGCCGCCGGAGCAGAACGCCCAGCCGCCGTCCTTCGGGCTCGGGCCGTTGCCGGTCAGCAGGACGACGCCGACGCGGGGGTCCTGGCGGGCGTCGTCGAGCGCCCGGTAGAGCTCGTCGACGGTGCGCGGACGGAAGGCGTTCCGTACCTCGGGCCGGTCGAACGCGACCCGGACGATCCCCTTCGAGACGTGCTTGTGGTACGTGATGTCCGTGAACTGCTCCGCGATCGGAGCCGCGGTCCAGACGTCGGGGTCGAACAGGTCGGAGACGGGAGCAGCCATGCCCCCAACGTACCGCCGCCGGTCAGGCGCCCATGCCGGTCAGGACCTCGGGTGCGACGAACACCAGGATCACGATGAGGATCACCGGGTTGGCGAAGAAGGCCACCACGACACCGATCGCCCCGTACCACCGGCCGAGGCCACCGACGGCCGCGACGAAGCCGAGCACCGCCGCGATGAGGGTCAGGAAGACCACGACGAAGCAGATCCCGAACGCGAACTCGGTGTCACCGCCCATGAAGACCGCGAAGGCGCTGGCGTCCACCGCGGCGGACACCACCGCGAGGCCGAGGGCGATCTTGCCGACGATCGGGCTGCGGCGCTTCCGACCCGCCGTCTGGCGGACGTCGACGGTGTTCTGCTGCATGAGCCGCGCGAACTCGTCGGTGTCGCGACCGGGGCGCTGCGCACGCTGCTGCGGTTCCCGCGCCACCGCGCCTCCCTCGTTCCGGACGGTTCGATCCGGGTCGTGACCAGTGCCGACCGGGGCCGACCGATGCATGCTAATGCCCTGCCCTGGCGGTCCCCTCCGAGGAACCGGCAGGTGCCCTGGGTGCGGTGGGAGGATGGCCGACGTGCTCCCCGACCTCGCCGAACTCACCGCCGACGCGCACGTGGTCGCCCTGCCCATGCGGGTGCGGTTCCGCGGCATCACCACGCGCGAGGCGCTCGTCCTCCGCGGCCCCTCGGGCTGGACCGAGTTCTCACCCTTCGTCGAGTACGACGACACCGAGGCCGCCGCGTGGCTCCGGGGCTCGATCGACTTCGGCTGGACCACGCACGAGGCCGCCGCCGACTCGGTGCCGGTGAACGCCACGGTGCCGGCGATCGCCCCGGACCAGGTCGCCGCACTGCTCACGCGCTACCCCGGGTGCACCACCGCCAAGGTCAAGGTCGCCGAACCCGGCACCACCGTCGACGACGACGTCGCCCGGGTCGCCGAGGTCCGACGGGTGATGGGCCCCACGGCCGCCGTCCGGGTGGACGCCAACGGGCTGTGGAGCGTCGACCAGGCCACCGAGGCGCTCGAACGCCTCGCCCCCTTCGACCTGCAGTACGCCGAGCAGCCCTGTCGGACCGTGCCGGAGCTCGCCGCGCTGCGGGCACGGATCGACGGCCTCGGGGTGCGGATCGCCGCGGACGAGAGCGTCCGCAAGGCCGCCGACCCCCTCGCCGTCGCACGAGCCGGAGCGGCTGACGTCCTGGTCGTCAAGGCACAACCGCTCGGGGGCATCACCGCGGCGCGGACGGTCATCGCCGAGGCCGGGCTGCCGTGCGTGGTCTCCAGCGCGCTCGACACCTCGGTGGGGCTCGGCATGGGCGCGTTCCTCGCCGCGGCCGCGATGTCCCCGGGGTACGCCGCCGGGCTCGGGACCGCCGCGATGTTCGCGTCCGACGTCACCGCGGACCCGCTGCTGCCGGTCGCGGGCCGCGTGCCGGTGCGACGGGTCGCGGTGTCGGCGGACCTGCTCGACCGGAACGCCGCGTCGCCGGAGCGCACGGCGTGGTGGCTCGCGCGCGTGGCGCGGGTGCACGCCGTACTGGCCGCCGCGTAGACCCGTCCCCCCGGCCCTGCACGCGACCGGACGACGGACGGGAGGCACGGTGCCAGCTGGCACCGTGCCTCCCGTCCGGTCCTGGTCGCGACCAGAGCCGCGTCAGTGACGCGCGTCGCTCACAGGCCCGAGTAGCTGTGCAGGCCCTTGAAGAAGACGTTGACGACCGAGAAGTTGAACATCACGGCCGCGAAGCCGATGAGCGCCAGCCACGACGACCGCGCACCGCGCCAGCCGCGGGTCGCACGGGCGTGGATGTACCCGGCGTAGACGACCCAGATGATGAAGGTCCAGACCTCCTTGGTGTCCCAACCCCAGTACCGGCCCCAGGCACGCTCCGCCCAGACCGCACCGGCGATCAGGGTGAAGGTCCAGAGGACGAAGCCGACGAGCAGGACGCGGTAGGTCAGGACCTCGAGGCGGTCGGCGTCCGGCAGGGTCGCCATGAAGCGGAGCTTGCCCGAGGCGGTCCGGCCCTGGCGGTACGTCTGCACGAGCTGCGCCACCGCGAGCCCCGCACCGAGCGCGAAGAACCCGGTGCCGGCGATCGCCACGAAGACGTGGATGACGAGCCAGTACGACTGCAGCGCCGGCTGCAGCGGCACGACGGGGACCCAGTAGTTCACCGTCGCGATGCCGAGCAGGATGATCGTCAGCCCGGTGATGAAGACGCCGAGGAACTTCAGGTTCTGCCAGAACTGCACGAGCAGGAAGATGAGCGTGATGAGCGCCGTGCCGGTGAGCGAGAACTCGAACATGTTGCCCCACGGCACACGGTCGGCCGCGATGCCGCGCAGGACCACCGATGCGACGTGCAGCACCAGCGCGAGGATCGTCATGGCCATGCCGACGCGCTCGAACTTCGTGCCGCGCGCGGCCGAGCCGCCGGCGTTCGCCGGGGGTGCCGCGACCGGTTCGAGCACGACGGTGCCGCCCCGGACGGTGGCGACGGTCTTCGCCGAGCGGGCCGCGCCCACCGAGGCGGTCGCCGCAGCGTCGTCCGAGTCCGCACCAGCGTCCTTCGCCGCTGCCGTGACCTCGCCGGAGCGTTTCGCCATGTCCAGCGCGAACGAGATGAACGCGATGACGTAGACCGCCATCGCGGAGTACGTCAGCACGACCGAGTAGGTCGCGAGGTTCGTGGTCATGTCGTTCACTGGGGCATCCTAACTCCGAGGTCCGACGTGTGGCGCTGTGCGATGTCCGCGACGGCCCGTTCGAGGTTGGGGTCCTCACCGCGGGCGAGGCCCGCGTACTCCAAGTCGTACTCGCCGTGCTCTGCGCCCTTGCGGGGGACGACCTTCACCCACACGCGTCGGCGCGGGACGAAGAGCGACGTGAGCAGCCCGAGCGTCGAGAGCAGCGCGAAGGCGGCGACCCACGCCTGCGACGGGTCGTGGTGCACGTCGAGCGACACGTAGCGCTTGACGCCGTCGAAGGTGATCGACCCGGCACCGTTCGGCAGCTTCTTGGTCTGCCCGGGCTCGAGCGCGATGCTCGCCGTGTCGGACTGACGACCGGCGATCTGCGTGAGGCCCTTGGTGTCGAGCGTGTAGACGCTCTGCGGCACGCCGCTGTCGAGGCCGAGGTCGCCGGTGTAGACCTGCAGCGTCAGCAGCGGGTTCTGCGTGTCCGGGTAGGCGCTCGTGTACGCACCCGAGGCGAGCTTCGACGCCGTCGGGTAGAAGAACCCGACCATGCCGAGCTGGTCCGGCAGCGCGTCCGGCACCTTGATGACGCCGGTGGACGTGTAGTTGGCGTCCTCGGGCAGGAACGGCACGACGTCCTGGAACGCCACGTTGCCCTCGCCGTCGCGCACCGTGACGTTCATCGCGTAGCCGTTGCCGAGCAGGTAGACGTTGGTGCCGCCCACGTGCAGCGGGTCGTTCACGCCCAGGCGGCTGGTCGTCGACTCGCCGCCTTTCTCCTTGCTCGTCACGGTCGCCGAGTAGTCGAGCGCCTGGCCGAGGGCGTCGAGGTTGCGCTCCTCGTACTTCGTGACGAACTTGTCGAGCGTCAGGTTGTAGCCCTTGAGGTCGGTCTGCTGGAACCAGCGGCCCGGGTTGAACGAGTCGTAGGAGCCGAGGACGTTCGAGAACGTCTGCCCCTCGACCAGCAGCCGCTGGCCGGTGAACCCGAACCCGCCGCCGACACCGACGGCCAGCAGGACACCGACGAGCGCCGCGTGGAACACCAGGTTGCCGGTCTCGCGCAGGTAGCCGCGCTCCGCGCTCACCGAGTCGCCGAAGCGCTCGACGCGGTACCCGGAGCGCTTCAGGATCGCCATCGCGCGCGTCACCGCGTGCTCGCTGGACGGGAGGCCCGTGGTCACGTCGATCCCGGTGGTGCCGTCGATCATCGCGTCGGGCTGCACCGCCACGGTGCGGAAGCCCGCCAGTCGCGTCAGGCGGACGGGGGTCCGGGGCGGACGGGTGCGGAGCGCCTGCCAGTGGTGCTTCGTGCGCGGCACGATGCAGCCGATCAGGGAGACGAACAGCAGGAGGTAGATCGCCGAGAACCACACCGACGTGTAGGTGTCGAAGACCTGCAGCTTGTCGAGGATCGGGTAGAGCGTGGCGTGGTCGGCCTTGTACTGGACGACACCGTTCGGGTCGGCGGTGCGCTGCGGCACGAGCGAGCCCGGGATCGCCGCGAGGGCGAGCAGCATGAGCAGGAACAGCGCGGTGCGCATGCTCGTGAGCTGTCGCCAGAAGAACCGGAGGGTGCCGACGAAGCCGAGCTTCGGCTGGTTGATGCCGGCGTCGCCGGGTCCGGAGCCGTCGACGTGGTCGGACGGTCGCTGCGGGTCCGACGCGGTGTCGGCGCCCGTCGCTTCGGTTTCGGGATCAGACCGCGGGGACAAAGCTCTGGATCACCGCCCCGACGCTCGACATGACGGCCGACCAGATTCCGGTGACCATGAGCAGACCGATGACGATCAGGATCGCTCCTCCGATGATGTTGACGGTGCGCATGTGCCGCTTCACGGCGCGGATCGCACCGGTCGCCCAGCCGGCCCCGAGGGCGACGAGGACGAACGGGATGCCGAGGCCCAGGCAGTACGCGACGCCGAGCCACATGCCCTGCCAGGCACTGCCCGACTGCACGCTGAGCAGGTTGATGGCGGCGAGGGTCGGGCCGAGGCACGGGGTCCAGCCGAGGCCGAACACGATGCCGAGCAGCGGGGCGCCGACGAGTCCGGTCGCGGGCGTCCAGCTCGGCTTGATGGTGCGCTGCATGAACGTGAACCGGCCGACGAACACCAGCCCCATCGCGATGACGACGACGCCCAGGATCTGCGTGATGAGGTCGCGCCACCGCACGAGCCAGAACCCGAGCGCGCCGAACACCGTCGTGTACGCGACGAAGACCGCCGTGAAGCCGAGGATGAACAGGAGCACGCCGAGCACGACCCGCCCGCGGCGCTGCCCGCCCTCGGCGATCCCACCGACGTACCCGAGGTAGCCGGGCACGAGCGGGAGCACGCACGGCGACAGGAACGAGACGAGCCCCGCGAGCGCCGCCACGGGCAGCGCGACGGCCATCTGGCCGCTGAGGATCGCCTCGGCGAAGGGGTTGGAGGCCACGGGTCAGGAGGCCTTGCCGGCGTCGACTTCGTCGCTGATCAGGGTCTTCAGGATGCTCGTGCCGTCGACGGCGCCGAGCACCCGGGCAGCCACACGGCCCTTGGTGTCGAGGACGATCGTGGCCGGCACGGCGTTCGGGGCGATCTGACCGGACAGGGCGAGCTGCATCGTGCCGGTCTTCTGGTCGAGGACGGTCGGGTAGTCGACGCCGAAGGTGCGCTCGAAGGCGGCTGCGGTCGCTGCCTCGTCGCGGACGTTGACGCCGATGAACGCGACGTCGTCGGCACCGGCGTAGGACTCGTGCACCTCGTTGAGGTACTTCGCCTCGGCGCGGCACGGCGGGCAGCTCGCGTACCAGAAGTTCAGGACGACGACCTTGCCCTTGAGGTCCTTCGACGAGACGGTGTCGCCGTCGGAGTCCTTCGCCTCGAAGTCGACCGCGTCGGACCGCTTGTCGGCGGTGACCTCGGTCACCGCGCCGTCGCCGGAGATGTAGTTCTGGGTGGTGCCGTTGCCGTACTGCTTGACCAGGTCACCGTTGTCCGACGAGCACCCGGACAGGACGAGCGCCGCGGCGACCGCCGTCGCTGCGAGGACCGCGAACCGCTTGCTGATGACGCTCACACTGCTCCTTCGTCGATGGCGGTCGCGCGCAGCTCCTGCGCGGGATCCGTGTACCCGACCTCGGTGAACCGACCGGTCGACGTGGCGGGTACCCGTTCGACGGTCGTGATGCTCGACAGGTCGCAGCGGCGCTTGCGTGGGTCGTGCCAGAGCGACTCCCCCGCGAGCTTCCGGTGGACCGTCCAGATCGGCAGCTGGTGGCTGACCAGGACGACGTCGCCGCCGTCCACGCTCTCCCACGCCGTGGTCATCGCGGCGAGCATGCGGTTCGCGATCGACTCGTACGCCTCGCCCCAGCTCGGCCGGAACGGGTTCGCGATCCAGGGCCACTCCGCCGGACGGCCGAGCGAACGCTTCGTGAAGCCCGGGGGCTGCCCCTCGTACCGGTTCGTCGGCTCGATGAGGCGCTCGTCCAGCGTGACGTCGAGCCCGTACGCGGCCGACCACGGCGCCGCGGACTCCTGCGTGCGCTGCAGCGGCGAGGCGACGATCCGGCGCACGTCGACACCGGCGTCCTTCCACGCGGTCGCCGAGGCAAGGGCCATCTGCTTGCCGAGGTCGCTCAGTCCGAAGCCCGGGAGCCGCCCGTACAGGACGCGGTCGGGGTTGTGCACCTCACCGTGCCGGACGAGGTGGAGTCGGGTGGCGGGCATGGGTTCCAGTGTAGGTCGCCCACCGGTGCTCACCGGCCCCACAGCCGATTCACCGGATGCGGAAGCGCTCAGCCGAGCTCGCCCGACAACCGCCCGTGGATGGCCACCGACCCGGTGTTGAGGCCCACGACCTCGACCGTGGACCCGTGCTTGGTGAACCGTTGCTCGACGCCGTCCAGTGCCGCGACCGTCGAGGCGTCGAAGACGTGCGCCTCGGACAGGTCGATGACCACGTGCTCAGGGTCCTCGGCGTAGGAGAACCGCGTGACGAGGTCGTTCGACGACGCGAAGAACAGGGCGCCGCGCACCCGGTACCGCACGGTGTGCTCGTCGACCGGCTCGCGGACGACGGTGACGACGTGCGCCGCCCGGCGAGCGAAGACCAGTGCTGCGACGACGACCCCGACGAGCACGCCGGTCGCGAGGTTCTCGGTCACGACGACCACCACGACGGTGATGAGCATGACGGCGGTCTCCCCGAGGGGCATCCGCCGCAGGGTTCGCGGACGGATGCTGTGCCAGTCGAAGGTCGCCACGCACACCATGAGCATCACGGCGGTCAGCGCGGCCATCGGGATCTCGGCCACGAGGTCGTGCAGCACGATCGTCAGGACGAGTACGGAAGCACCGGCGACGAAGGTCGAGATCCGGGTCCGTGCGCCCGCGGTCTTCACGTTGATGACCGTCTGGCCGATCATCGCGCAACCACCCGTCCCGCCGAAGAACGCCGACGCGATGTTGGCGACGCCCTGCCCCCAGGACTCCCGCCACTTGCTCGAGCCGGTCTCGGTGATGGAGTCGACGAGCTGCGCGGTCAACAGGGTCTCGATGAGGCCGACGATCGCGACGCCGAACGCGTACGGCGCGATGATCTGCAGCGTCTCGAAGGAGAACGGGGTGACGATGCCGTTGAACCCGGGCAGTGCGGTGGGCAGTTCGCCCTCGTCGCCGACCGTGGGGACGACGACGCTGAAGAGCATGGTGATGCCGGTGATCACGACGACCGCGATGAGCGGCGCGGGGACCGCCTTGGTCAGGAACGGGAAGCCGACGATGATCGCGATGCCGAGGGCGGTGAGCGGCCAGACGACGAACGGGACGTCGGGGCCGAGCAGGTTGGGCAGCTGCGCGGTGAAGATGAGGATGGCCAACGCGTTGACGAACGCCACGTTGACGCTGCGCGGGATGAAGCGCATCAGGCGCGCGACCCCGAGGAACCCGAGCACGAGCTGGAACAGGCCACCGAGGACGATCGCGGGCACGAGGTACTCGATGCCGTGTTCGCGGACGAGCGGCGCGATGACCAGGGCCACCGAACCGGCCGCGGCGGACACCATCGCCGGACGGCCGCCGACGATCGAGATGACGACGGCGATGATGACGCTCGAGAACAGGCCGACCGCGGGGTCGACCCCGGCGACGACGGAGAACGAGATCGCCTCGGGGATGAGCGCGAGCGCGGTGACGACACCGGCGAGGACCTCGCGGGTGAGCATGCGGGGTGAGCGGAGGGCGGTGAGGACGCTCGGGGCCGCCGGCGCGTGTGTGATCACGGACATCGATCGGAACTCTACCCTCACGTGAGGGTAGAGTTGTGCACCGTGAGCACCACCGACACCCCGGACACGATGCACATCGGCGAGCTGGCGGACCGTGCCGGCATGTCCCTGCGGACGATCCGCCACTACGACGAGGTCGGGCTGCTCGTGCCGAGCGGCCGCACCACGGGCGGGTTCCGGGTCTACACCGCGCAGGACCTGGACCGGCTGCTCGTGATCCGCCGCATGAAGCCACTCGGGTTCACGCTCGACGAGATGGCGGACCTGCTGCGGGTCGTCGACGCGCTGGCGGCGAAGGACCCCGACGACGAGCCCGCGCTGGCTGCACGCCTCGACGAGTACCTCGACGACGCCCGGGCCCGGCACGCCAAGCTCGTCGAGCGCGCCGGCATGGCCGAGGAGTTCATCGGCACCCTGGGGTCACTCCGCGCTTCGCTCCCCTGACCGTGCGGCACCCACCGCCGCAGTGGCCCCCGGGCGCGCACGCTCGGCGCGGAGTCGCGCGCGCTCGGCGCGGAGTCGCGCGCGCTCGTGGTGGGCTGCGTCCCACTCGCGCAAGCGACGTCGGATCTCGTCGTGCTCCCAGATGACACGGCGCGCCTTCCTCGGTCGGAACCGGTACTTCCGCCTGATGCGTTCTCGCCACTCGGCCTCTCGACGCTCCAAGAGCTCGACCACCGGATCACGCTCCGTCACTCCGTGTTCGTCCACGTTGCCTCTCTTCCCGTGATGAGTTCCAACACGATGTTGCCCACCGCCTCGTCGTCGTCGCGAAGAATCTGCATTTCGTACATCGCTTTCGCGCTGGCACGACCGAGCTCAGCGCGACCGATGTCGTCGGCGCACGTCTGGTCCACCGTCCAGACGAAGCGCGACCACGCCCGGTCCCGCTGCTCGCGCGCGACGTCCCGCCGCCACCGGACGACCGCCCACAGCCCACCGACGAACGCCGCGAGCAGCGTGAACGCCGCCGTGCACAGCGCTGCTGCCACGACCGCGACCGCCGCAGGCGGCCAGGTCGCGAGCTCCCCCGTC